>NZ_DAIOIA010000049.1:0-20481 GCF_036744435.1 Propioniciclava sp.
CCCGACGTGTCACGGGTCGAGAACAGCAGCGCATTCACCTCGGCATGGATGGCGATGCAGAAACCCGGCGTCCCCGGCCGGTCGTAGTCCCCCAGCCCGGGGACCTGGTCGTACCCCAGCGCGCCACGGGGACAGGCGCCCTCCAGGCAACTCGGCTGCCCGGAGGCGGCTCCGTTGTACCCCGTGGCGATGATGCGTCGTTCGAGGACGAGGACCGCTCCCACACGTCGCCGCGTGCACTGGGCGCGCCGAGACACGGCGCTGGCGATGCCCAGAAAGTAGTCGTCCCAGTCCGGGACGCTCACTTCGTCGACCACCCAACCCCTTTCCCTCGCGCTCGCCTACGGTGTCGTTGCGGCGTTGCTCATCGCGTCCGAGGCCTCGACGGTCGAGGTGATGATCCCCTGGCCGAACATGAATGAGCACATGGTCACCCACGCCGCTTCGTCCATTTCTGCGCTCACCGTACCGTCCGCATAGGTCCACAGGGGAATGGTGGCGTTCAACGTGGCAGAAGCTGCCGCTTCACCCCCCTGATCGGACAGGGTGGGGATGTACGTCTTGGCGGCCGTGATCGCCGACGCGGGTGCGGCGACCGTCCGTCGGATGCCCTCCGTCATGCCCGAGACCACCCGCTTCGCCTCGTCTTGATGTGTGGACAACCGGGCCGCGGTCGTCGCCATGACGATGCTCTGCAGCGGCACCTCTCCTGCGGCGCTGAGGGGAACGGTCCGGGTCGGGATGCCCGCCGTGGCGAACTGGACCTGGTCGTTGTTGGAGAACCCGATGATCGCCTCGACGCGCCCCGTCGTCAGGGCCGCCTGCTGGGTGTAGCCGATCTCGACGATGGACACGTCGTCCTGCGTCAGCCCCGCCTGCGCGAGCGCAGCCAGCAGCCCGAACCAGCTCTCCCCGAAACGCCCCGGGACGCCGATGCTCCGCCCGGCCAGGTCGGCGGCGGTGTGGATGTCGGAGCTCTCCGGGACGATGATCGTCACCGGATAGGACCGGTAGTACTGGCCGATCGCCACGATGTCCATGCCCTCGGATCGGGCCTGCACGACCTCGTCCCCGCCCGCCAAGACGTAGTCCTCCTCTCCTGAGAGCAGAGCCGTGAACAGCCCCTCGTTGGAGCCGTGATGGCGCAACTGGGCGTTCACCCCGGCCGCCGTGAACAGCCCTTCGCTCTCGGCGACGTAGAACGGAGCGAACTGGACGTCGGGGATGTAGCTCATGCCGAGCGTGACCTGTTCGGAGCCGTCGGCGGTGTTCTGCTGCACCCGGGCGCACCCGCTGAGCGACAGCCCGAGCGCGAGTCCGATCGTCAGGATCAGCGCGAGGATTCGACGCATGACGTGACCTTCCTTGACGTGAGAGGGAATGGGGGTCACGGGGTCTCCCCCGTGAGATCGGCGACCGTGGCGGAGCGCCGTTCGATGAAGGAGATGACCCCGTACAGGGCCGACGCCATGGCGCACAGCACGAGGATGGTGGCGAACATGCCGGCCGTGTCGACCGAGTCACGCTGCAGGGTGAGGAGCTGGCCCAGGCCACGCCCGCCCATGACCATCTCCCCCACCACAGCGCCCGTCACCGACAGGGCGAACCCGTTGCGGAGGCCCGCCAGGATGGACGGCAGCGCCAACGGCAGCTCGATTGCGGTGAGCAGGGCGACCGAGCCGGCCCCGTCCATCCGGGCGGCGTCGACCACGAGCGGATCGACCATCCGCAGCCCGAGCACCGACGCGACCAGGATCGGGAAGAACACCATGAGTGCGCACAGCAAGATGATCGGCCCGATGCCGTACCCCACCCAGATCGCCAAGACGGGCGCCACCGCGATCGCCGGGATCGCCTGCGTGGCCCCCAGGAACGGGGTGACCGCCGCGCGGAGGAATCCGACGCGATGGATGAGGACGGCGAGCGGCAAGGCGACCGCGAAGCCGAGCAGGCATCCGCCGAGGGCCTCCGCGAACGTCACCCCGAAGGCCGGCCAGAAGGAGGGATTGACCAGGGTGGCCGCCAGCTTCGCCGCCACCGCCGACGGCGAGGGGAGGAAGTAGGCCGGGGGCTGAGCGAGGGCGACGGTCAACGACCACCCGGCCAGCAGGCAGAACAAGAACAGCCACGGTGCGATGGCGCGCGCGGCCGGGGTCAGCCGACGATGACGGGTGCGGCGCATCCCTTCCCCTCCCTCAACGAGCGGGGTCACGGGACGCAAGCAACGGGTGACGGGCCCGGCGGGCACGCCACGAGCGCGTGCTGCCTCCCATCCGGACTTTAACCGTCGGTCCCGGAGTTCCACCGGGTCAACCGGACGCCGAAGCGGCCGGGTCGCGGACTATCACCGCCGGTTCGGACTTTCACCGACCCCGGAGCACGTGTGTGTTCGTGGCGGAGTCTACCGCAGCGCTCGGCTAGCGCTGCGCGCTGGCAGCCCAGCGGTCCAGTTCGTCCGGGGTCCCGAAGAACGTGACCAGACACACGTCGCTCTCCTCCCGCAGCCACAGCGTCGGCCTGTCCCAGCCGACCGGGACCTCGGGGACGGCCGCGGCGGCCACCTCGGCCGGGCTGGCCTCAGCCGCGGAGGCGCCCTCGGCAACGGCGCCGTCCGTCGACGGCGTGGCCCCCGCGGAGTCCGCATCCGAGACGGACACGACATCGTCGCGCAGCGCCAGATCGAGGTCTGAGAGCCGTTCGTCGAGCCCGACGCAGGTTCCCCACCACTGCGCGCTGGCAGCGATGACGGGAACCCGGCCGCTCAGCCGGCGGTACTCGGCGGAGAACTCGCCGATCCAGGTGGACATCGCCGCCGCGTCGAGGCCGGAGCAGACGTCCGGCTCCGCCTTCCCCAACTCGACGATGCCCGGCAGGGTCCGGCCGTCAGGCTTCCAGCCGCCACCCGCCGACGCGAACAGGCGTCCCTGCGCCGTGCCCGAGGACTGCTCGGGTCGAGCGACATGCAGGCCGCCGACGAACAACCCCACCGCGCGCGCCGCCGTCGCCTGATCGGCGAAGGTGACGTTGAGCCGGCGGTTGCCCTCCGAGACGTTGATGTAGGCGAAACCGCCGCCCTGGGAGGCGAGGTCGATCCAGTCGGGCTCCACCCCGGCCGAGACCTGCACGCCATCGAGTCCGACTCCCGTCGCCCACCGCTCGGACACGGCGGAACTCAGTGCGGACGACCCGGGGGCCTCGGCGCTCGTCACCGGGGACGGCAGGCTGGCCCCCGCGGGTGCGGGCAGCGCAGAGCACCCTGCCGCGCCGATCAACACCCCGACGAGGCAGGCAACGCTCCGCCCGGTACGTTTTGCCCCCATCGCGCGACACCCTAGCCGACGAGTCTGTGCCCCGTAGTGGTCGCGGCAGGGAAGGCCGTCACTTTCATCCGCGCTCGGGGATCACCCAGGGCAGACGTCCCACGAAGGCAACCGGTTCGGGAGCCGGGGGTTCCGGGGCGGGCGCCCCGGTGAGGACGAGCAGGGTGGCTGCCGCGTCCTGGCGGGCCTCCAGCCGGTGCGGGACCCGCGCCGCGACGTTGATCGCCTGCCCCGGAGCGAGCGCGATCGTCTGCCCGCCCACGCCGAAATCGATCGTCCCGCGCTCAGCGACCACCAGGATGGGCGCAGCGGCACGGTGATCGGCCATCACATCCCCCGCTCGGAAGGTCAAGGACACCACCGTCACCCCGTCCCCGCGTGTCAGCACCCGGACCTCCGGCTTGCCGGTTTCACTGTGCGGGTCGCGGGAGTCCGGCGCACCGAGCCCCTCCACCATCCGCCAGCCGTCCCCGCTGCGCGGTCCGGCACCAGGATCCTGCTCGTCTCCTGCACGTCCTTCGACGTCCATGACGTCACCCTTCCTTTCTGACCGCGACGATGGCGATCGCCGCAAGATTCCTGCGATACCGGCGGAACGTGGCCCGCATGTCCAGGACGCGCCGGCGACCGTCGGCGTCCCGCAGCACATTCACGACGAACCTCAGCGCCCGCCCCAGTCCCTCGTCGGCGACCAGCCTGCGGGGCTGCAGGAGTGCCATGGGCGCGTAGCGAACGGACTCGATCGCGAACCCGTTCTCCTCCAGCAGCGTCCGCCACTCCTCCCCGGTGAGCGGGCGGGCGTTGACCTTGATCGACCGGGCCAACGCGCGACGGATGGTGGTCTTGTCGGCCTCATCCAGCGCGTCGGGTTCCAGCGCCAACTCGTGGATCGCGTAGCGGCCTTCCCGGCGCAAGATCCGACGCGCCTCCCCGAGGATCGCCGCCTTGCCCGCTGCCCCCTGCATGGTCAGCATGGCCTCCCCGATCACGACGTCGACGCTCGCGTCCGGCAGACCCGTCGCGGCGGCGTCCGCCCGAACCACGCGTCCAGCTTCGCCGACGACCGCCTCCGTCAGAGCCGCCGCGTCCGGGTCCTCCTCGACGCCGATGTAGCTCAGCGGCGCCAGCGCGACGATCTCGGCGGCGGTACGCCCGATGCCCGGAGCGAACTCGACGACGTCGCGGGCTTCGGGGTCGACGTCCAGGAGCAGCTGGTGGCTCAGCCGGCGTCCGCCAGGACGGAGGACGCGCTTGCCCAGCCGTGCGAGCACCCAGTGGCCCGCCACATCCTGTGTGCGACGTCCGGCCCGGGGCAGGCCCGAGGGTCCTGACTGCGGTGCGGCGGGGTCGGACATGAAACCTCCTCGACAGACGAATAACGCAAGCCAACCCTACCCATAATCCCCCGCCGAGGACTGAGCCTGCGTCCGCCGAGGACTGGGCTTGCGGCCGCCGAGGACTGAGCCCCAACCCTCCGAGGACTGACCCTGGGGCCTTCACGCACTCGTGCATCGGCCCCGAAGTCCTCGGCGGGTGGAACCTCAGTCCTCGACGGGTGGAACCTCAGTCCTCGGCGGGGATCCGGGCCACAATGGACGAGTCGTCCATTCTGAGGAGTTGCCATGCGCGGCGTCATCATGCACGCACCCCGTGACGTGCGAGTCGAGGACCGACCCGACCCCGTCATCGAAGAGCCCACCGACGCGATCATCCGCACCGTCGCGGCCTGCATCTGCGGGTCCGACCTGTGGCCCTACCGCGGAGAGGACACCGTCCACGACCAGCCCATGGGCCACGAATACGTGGGCGTGGTGGAGGAGATCGGCGACGCCGTCACCGAGATCTCGGTCGGCGACTTCGTCATCGGCTCGTTCTTCGCCTCCGACAACACCTGCCCCATCTGCCTCGACGGCTACCAGTCGCGCTGCGTCCACGCCGTGCTGATGGGCACCATCGGGACCCAAGCCGAGCGCGTCCGCGTCCCGCTCGCCGACGGGACGCTCGTCGCCACCCCCGGCTACCCCGACGAGGACCTCATCCCGTCCCTCCTGGCCGCCTCCGACGTGCTGGGCACCGGCTGGTTCGCCGCCGTGGCCGCCGAAGCCGGGCCGGGGAAGACCGTGGCCGTCGTCGGGGACGGCGCCGTCGGCCTGCTGGGCGTGCTGGCCGCCAAGCAGCTGGGTGCCGAACGGATCATCGCGATGTCGCGGCACGCCGACCGACAGGCGCTGGCCCGCCGGTTCGGGGCCACCGACATCGTCGCCGAGCGCGGCGAGGAGGGCGTCGCGAAGATCAAGGAGTTGACCGACGGCCTGGGGGCGCACAGCACCATCGAAGCGGTCGGCACTCAGGAGTCGATGCTGCAGGCCATCCGCAGCACCCGCCCGGGCGGACACGTCGGCTTCGTCGGCGTCAGCCACGGCGTCGCGATCCCCGGCAACGTCCTGTTCCCCGCCGAGGTCCACCTGATGGGCGGCCCCGCCCCGGTACGCCGGTTCCTGCCCGAGCTGATCCAGCTCATCTGGGACCGGGAGATCGATCCGGGCGTCGTGTTCGACCTCACGCTGCCCCTGGAGCAGGCCGCTGACGGCTACCGGGCGATGGATGAGCGCCGCGCCACCAAGGTGCTGCTGCGCCCCGACGCCGCCTAAGGACGCCGCGGGAGGCGTCGGATCCCCGGGTTAGACTCGCGCTCGTGCCCCGCTCCGACGCCTCCCGCGCCCGGCCGTCCCAGGACGCGCCGCCGCTTGGGGCCCCCCCGTACGATCCGCTCGAGGAACCTCCCTACGACCCGTGGGATGAACTGCCCTTCGACCCGTACGCGGACGCCTCACAGCCCTCGTGGACGCCGACCGGCGAGTCCTCGGCGCCTCCCCCAGGGACGACGCAGCACGCGCAGGCATCCTCCCGGGCCGACGGCGAGGGCCGGTCCCCCGCGGCCCGGGCCGCGCAGTTCCCGACCGCGCTGGGCGCGCTCAAGGCGGTGTACGGATTCGACGCCTTCCGCGGCGACCAGGCCGCGGTGGTCGAGCAGGTCATCGGGGGTGGGGACGCGATCGTCTTGATGCCCACCGGTGGTGGCAAGAGCGTCTGCTACCAGGTGCCCGCCCTCGTCCGGGAGGGCACCGGCCTGGTGGTCTCCCCGCTGATCGCGCTCATGCACGACCAAGTGGACGCGCTGCGCGCCAACGGCGTTCGCGCCGCCTACCTGAACTCCACCCAGGGCGCCCGCGAACGGGCCGACGTCGAGCGGGCCTACCTGTCCGGCGAGATCGACCTGCTCTACGTGGCGCCGGAGCGGCTCTCGGGTCAGGGCACCCGTGCCCTGCTGGCGCGCGGGGCGCTGTCGGTGATCGCCATCGACGAGGCGCACTGCGTCGCGCAGTGGGGCCACGACTTCCGTCCCGACTACCTGTCCCTGGGCGATCTGGGCGCGACGTTCCCCGGCGTCCCGCGGGTAGCACTCACGGCGACGGCCACGAAGGAGACGCACCAGGAGATCACCCAGCGGCTCCACTTGGAGAACGCGCGTCACTTCGTCGCCAGCTTCGACCGGCCCAACATCACCTACCGGATCGTCGCCAAGGCCGATCCGCGTCGTCAGCTCGTCGAGTTCATCCAGGCCCAGCCGGAAGGGTCAGCGGGCATCGTGTACGCGCTCAGCCGCAAGCAGGTCGAGCAGACGGCCACGTTCCTGTGCGGCCGCGGCATCGACGCCCTGCCCTATCACGCGGGGCTCCCGGCCGACGTGCGGAACGCTCATCAGGCGCGCTTCCTGCGTGAGGACGGCGTCGTCATGGTCGCCACCATCGCGTTCGGCATGGGCATCGACAAGCCCGACGTGCGCTTCGTCGCCCACATCGACCTGCCCAAGTCGGTGGAGGGCTACTACCAGGAGACCGGACGCGCCGGGCGCGACGGGGAGCCTGCGGTGGCCTGGATGGCCTACGGCCTCGGCGATGTGGTGCAGCAGCGCCGCCTCATCGACTCCGGGGAGGGTGACCGGGCGCACAAGCAGCGCCAGCAGCAGCACTTGGACGCCATGCTGGCCCTGTGTGAGACGGTCACCTGCCGCAGGCAGAACCTGCTGGCTTACTTCGGCCAGGAGTCGGGGCCGTGCGGCAACTGCGACACCTGCCTGGAGCCGCCCCACACGTGGGACGGGCTGGTGCCCGCTCAGAAGCTGCTCTCGACCATCGTCCGGCTGCACCGGGAGCGCAACCAGACCTTCGGGGCGGGACACCTGATCGACATTCTGCGGGGCGCCGACACCGATCGGATCCGCACACAGCACCACGACCAACTGAGCACCTACGGCATCGGCGCCGACCTGTCGGATCAGGACTGGCGTTCGGTGGTGCGACAGTTGCTGGCGCGCGATCTGCTGCAGGCCGTCGGCGACTACGGGACGCTGGCGGTCACCGAGGCCAGCGCTGGCGTCCTGCGTGGGGAGACCCCCGTTCCGCTGCGCCGCGACGTCGCCCGCGGCACCAGCGCACGGACGCGGAAGGCGTCCGCTCCCGTGGATCTCCCCGAGGGCGACGCGTCCTTGTTCGAGGCGTTGCGGGCGTGGCGGACGCAGGTGGCCCGCGAGCAGGGCGTCCCGGCGTACGTGGTGTTCGCGGACGCGACGCTGCGGGCCCTGGCGGCGGCGCGACCGGCCAGCCTGTCCGCGCTGGATGCGATCAGCGGCATCGGCGCGAAGAAGAAGGAGTCCTACGGGCAGGCCGTGCTGGCGGTCATCGCCGAGGCGTGACCGCGCCGCTGCCCCGATGGGGCAGCCGGGAGCAGCCGTCCCGGAGTTCACCGCGGGCAGGGCTCAGGGGCGGGGCGGCACCGGTTCCCCGGCCAGTTGCCGGGCGACGTGGCTGCGGGCGTGCGCGACGGCTGCGGGCAGGTCGGTGAACACGTGCTCGGGATCGCGCAACGCCTGCAGGACGCCAGCCCGTTCGGCGACGCGGCCATGACGGCCTCGCAACCCCTTGATGATGACGGTGGCGCCGCGCGCCTCCAGCAGATCGATGAGCTCGGTGAGCCGATGGGCACCGGTGGGATCGAGCATCTCCAGCTTGGAGAAGCGTAGGACCACCACCCACGCCTCGGATCCGGCGATGTCCTCCATCACCTTGTCGGCGGCCCCGAAGAACAGCGAGCCCTCCAGACGCAGCACCGCGATGTGGTCGTCACCGGCCTGGGCTGGCCCGGGCAGGGGCTCCCGGGTCACCGACGTGGTGGCGGCGAGCGCCCGCAGCGCGAAGAAGGCGGCGAGCACGACGCCGACCTCGACGGCGGTGATCAGGTCGAGGGCGACGGTGCACACGATGGTGACGGCGAAGGTGATGGCGGTGCCGCGGGAGATGCGGAGCAGTTCCCGCACCTGGGCCAGGTCGACCATGTGGAGGGTCGTGGCCACCAGGACGCCCGCCAGGGCGGCCATGGGGATGCGTCCGGCCAGCCCCGAGCCGAACGCGACCACGCCGAGCAGGAGCAGCGCGTGCACGATGGCGGCCAGCCGGGTCCGAGCGCCCGCGCGCACCGCGACGGCCGTCCGGGCGATGGCCCCGGTTGCGGGCATGCCACCGAAGATGCCCGAGGCGATGGAGGCCAGCCCCTGGCCGAACACCTCGCGGTCGGGCAGCACCCGGCCGGTCGGGGCCATGCCTGCCGCGACCCGGGCCGACAGCAGCGACTCGATGGCAGCCAGGACGGCGACGGCGAGCGCGGGGCTGAGCAGAGTGGGGAGAACGGCGGGGTCGACCAGCGGGATCGACGGGGCGGGGAGGGAGGCGGGCAACTCGCCGATGCGGGCGATGCCGAGCCCGGATGCCTCGGCGACGAGGGTGGCGGCGATGACGGCGAGCAGGGCGCCGGGGAAGGTGGCCCGCCAGGCCCGGAGCAGTTCGATGATGACGACGACGGCGACCGTCATCCCGAGGGCGATGAGCGCCTCGGGCGGGCGAGCGGCGGAGATGGCCTCCCCGGCCGCGACGAGCGGCGAGTGCCCGGCCGGCGTCCGCACATCGAGCGCGAAGGGGACCTGCTGCAGCGCGATGATGATGGCGATGCCCGCGGTGAACCCCTCGATGACCGGCCACGGAATGTAGACGGCGACCCGCCCCAGTCGCAGGACGCCCGCCGCGACCAGGATCAGTCCGGCGAGGATCGAGATGACGACGACGGCGTGGGGCCCGTGGGCGGCGACGATGGGGGCCAGGATGACCGCCATGGCGCCGGTGGGACCGGACACCTGGACGTTGGAGCCGCCGAAGACGGCAGCCACCACCCCGGCGACGATGGCGGTGACGAGCCCGGCGGCGGCCCCCATGCCGGAGGAGACGCCGAACGCGAGGGCCAACGGCAAGGCGACGACGCCGACGGTGAGGCCCGCCAGCACGTCGCGGCGCCAGGTCCGCGGTAGGGCTCTCACGTCGTCGCGCCCCGGCAGGAGGGTGACCAGGTGCCTCCGGATGTGGTCCGGGATCCTCACGCCTACTCCTCGCCTCGTCGGTGCGCGGCCCGCGATCGGGGCCTGGCGGGCTGAGGGTAGCGCGCCCAGGCGATCCCGCCCTCCCCGTTCAGCGACGCGGGGACGCTCCGGCCCTGGCCCGGGCTGTGTTAGGCCGGGTCGTCGGCACTGTCAGGGCTCGGTCGCCGGGTGAACCCGGCAGGCGCCCCCGCGGTCGGGATGTCCCCCAGGATCGCCCGGAGGAAGGCGGCGCTGGCGGGCAGCCAGGACGCCACGTCCTCGTCGGTCAGGTCGGCTCGGCCGGCAGCGGTCAGCGGTGTGGCCAGGCTCATGCCGTGGGGGCCCTTGAGGTACACGTGGGTTTCGTACGGGATCCCCCGGCGAGCCAGTGCCAGGCAGTATTCGAGGCTCTCGGTGCTGGACACCTGCTCGTCGCCCTGGGTGGTGAACACGAAGCTGGGCGGGGTGTCGGAATCCACGGCGGCGACGACGTCGAGGATGGTCTTCGACATGAGCACCCCCAGGTCCGGACGGGTGACGGGGTAGCCCAGCACCAGCGCGTCGGGACGCCGTGCGGCGGTTACCCCGACGCTGGCCGCCAGGTGACCGCCCGCGGAGAACCCGACGATCGCGACCCGGGCGGGATCGATGCCCGTCTCGGTGGCGTGCTCGCGGAGCCAATCGAGGGCGGTCAGGCCGTCCGCGTGGGACGTCTCCCATGGGTGCTCCGCCACCGCGTAGCGCAGCACGAAGGCGTTGAACCCTTCCGCGAGGTAGGCGACGGCGACCGGCTCGGCCTCCCGGGGCGAACAGAACCGGTAGCCGCCACCAGGGAAGATGAGGACTCCCGCCCGCGTTGCCTCCCCGATGGTGGCCGGGTTGTCGTCGTGGACATACCCCGTGATCGTCGCGGTGGGAGTGATCTGTTCGGTGAACACGCGCATCGGTGCGCCCCTTCCTGGCTCGCCCGCCACGCTACCCGGAGACGCGTCGCGCGGGTACCCGGGGAGCCATGGCCAAGGAGCAGATGGTGGACGCGTCCCCTATTGAGGGGCAGAGTCACGTACCCTGACGCGCATGCTGGAGTCGGACACCACCCCGCCGCTGGTCCAACTGCGCGGCGTCACGAAGTACTTCGGGGACTTCAGGGCGCTCGACCACGTCGACCTCGACATCGCCAAGGGCGAGAAGGTCGCGCTGCTGGGCGCCTCGGGTTCCGGAAAGTCCACCCTGTGCCGCTGCATCAACCGCATCGAGAAGGCCACCGAGGGCACCATCTCCATCGACGGCCGACCGCTACCCCAAGAGGGGAAGGCGTTGGCCCAGATGCGCGCCGAGGTCGGCATGGTGTTCCAGTCGTTCAACCTGTTCCCGCACTACACGGCGCTCGAGAACATCGCGCTGAGCCCGATTCACGTCCGCAAGATCCCCAAGGACCAGGCAACCGCCCAAGCCCGCGACCTGCTCGCCCGCGTCGGCCTCTCCGAGAAGGCCGACAGCTATCCGGCCGAGCTGTCCGGCGGCCAGCAGCAGCGCGTCGCGATCGCGCGCGCCCTGGCCATGCAACCCCAGGTACTCCTCTTCGACGAACCGACCTCTGCTCTCGACCCCGAGATGATCAAAGAGGTTCTCGACGTGATGACGGAACTCGCCGAATCCGGGATGACGATGCTGGTCGTCACCCATGAGATGGGCTTCGCGCGTCACGCCTGTGACCGGGTCTGTTTCATGGACGCCGGCCGGATCGTCGAGCAGGGGACACCGAGCGAGTTCTTCAACAACCCGCGCACCGACAGGGCCAAGGACTTCCTGTCCAAGATCCTTGACCATTGACATTGAGGAGAACCATGACCACCCAGTTCCATCGCAGGACGCTACTGACTTCCACCCTCGGCCTGGGGGCCCTGGCCGTCCTGAGTGCCTGCACCGGCACGAGCAGCCTTCCCTCCGTGTCCACCTCGGGCGCGTCCGGCCAGCCGAGCACCAGCCCGGGCCTCTCCCCTGAGGTGTACGACGCCCTCGTCCTCGCCGGCCCGGTAGCCGCCGACTCGCTCATCGCCGCCAGCCCGTGGGCCCAGGCCATCAAGGCGCAGGGCTACCTGCGCCGCGGCGGCGCCGAGACCAGCGCCATCTTCTCGCTGAAGGACCCGACCAGCGGCCGGGTCACCGGCTTCGACGCCGGCCTGGGCGACCTGCTGTCGCGTTACATCACCGGCGGCCAGGACGTCTCCAAGCTGTCACAGCTCACTCAGGTGACCTCCGACACCCGCGAGACGGTGCTGCAGAACAAGACCGTCGACGCCGTCATCGCGACCTACTCGATCACCCCCGCGCGCGCCGAGAAGATCAACTTCGCCGGTCCGTACTACTCCTCGGGCGCCTCGATCCAGGTCAAGTCCGACAACACCACCATTCACTCGGTGGCGGACCTCAACGGCAAGACGATCGTCACCCAGACCAACTCGACCGGCATCACCGCCATCGACGCGAACGTGCAGAACGCGGAGAAGCTGCTGCTGGCCGACAACGACTCCTGCATCGCCGCGCTCGTGCAGGGCCGCGCCGACGCCTACGTGCTGGACCAGTCGATCCTGCTCAGCAACGCCGTGCGCAACTCCCAGGTCAAGGTCGTCGGGAACCCGTTCACCACCGACCCCTACGGCATCGGCCTCAACAAGGACGAGGCGGACGCCAAGGCGTTCGTCAACGCGTTCCTGCAGACCATCTACGACTCCGGCGTGTGGCTCAACCTGTGGAAGGGCACCGTCGGCCGGTTCCTGGAGACCGAACCCACCCCGCCTGCGCTGGGGTCCGTCGAAGGCAGCTAGTCGACATCGGCGTCCCCCTTCCCTGCGTGACGCGGGGTGAGGGGACGCCCCGAGCGGGGGAGGTGAGATGGTCGAGATCCTGACCGACAACTGGGCGTTCCTGCTCAGCGGCGTGGCGACGACCGTGGGGCTGACGATCGTCGGGTTCCTGGGGTCGTTGATCGTAGGCACGGTCGCGGCCATCTTCCGGGTGAGCCCCATCGTTCCCTTGCGCGCCGTCGGCACCGCCTACGTGGAGTTCTTCCGCAACATCCCCCTGCTCAGCCTGCTGGTGCTGGTCACGTTCGGGCTACCCGACATCGGTGTCTTGTTGCCGCTGTTCTGGTGCGGCGCCGTGTCGCTGATCCTGTCGGGTTCGGCGTTCGTCTGTGAGACGGTCCGCTCCGGCATCAACACCATCGCGATCGGCCAATCCGAGGCGTCCCGGGCGCTGGGGATGTCCTTCACCCAGCAACTGCGCCTGGTGATCCTGCCCCAGGCGTTCCGCACCATGGTTCAGCCGCTGGCCAACGTGTTCATCGGCGTCCTGATCGGATCCTCGCTGGTCGCGGCCGTGGGTGTCTCCGACATCACCAACGTGACCCAGCAGCTCAACATCCGCTACGCCGAGGCGGTGTTCTTGTTCCTGCTCTCGGGTGCCGTCTACCTGGTGCTGGGGCTGGGCGTCGGCGGCGCCGGGAGCGCCCTGGAGCGTCGCCTGGGGCAGTCGCGGATCTCCGGGCGAGGGGCGGTGTCGCGATGAGCGAGAACGCCACCCGCGTCCTGTTCGACGAGCCGGGGCCCCGCGGCAAAGTCATGATCGTGGTCTGGTCGGTCGTCGTGGCCGTCATCGTCGCCTTGGCAGTGTGGGCGGCGCTGGTCCAGTTCGACTCCCACGGCCAGCTCGCGGCAGACCGGTGGACCTTCCTCCTCAACCCGGGCATCGTGGCGTTCCTCGGCGAAGGCGTCCGCAACACATTCATCGCCACCGGCGTGGCCGCGCTGGTCGCCTACCCGCTCGGTCTGGCGCTGGCGTTGGGACGGATGTCCTCACGGCGCTGGATCTCGACGCTGTGCGCAGGCTGGATCGAGTTCTTTCGGGCCATCCCGATGCTGCTGGTGGTGTACGCCTTCCTGCTGGCGCTGCCGCGGTTGAGTCCGGCGCTGGCGTTGCCGGTGTTCTGGATGCTCGTCATCCCGATGATCCTGGTGAGCAGCGCGACGACCGCCGAGGTGTTCCGGGCAGGCATCAAGGCCATCGACAAGGGCCAGTGGGAAGCGGCCGAATCGCTCGGCATGACGCACTCCACGATGATGCGCCTGGTGATCCTTCCCCAGGCGTTCCGCATCGTGCTGCCCGCACTGCTGACCGGCCTGGTCTCGCTGCTGAAGGACTCCACGCTCGGCTACGTCGTCAGCTACCCCGAGTTGATGCAGCAGGGCCGCACCGTGACCGCGTACTACGGCTACATGATCCAGACGTTCCTGGCGATCTCGGTGATCTACGTGGTGCTGAACTACCTGCTGACCAAGGTGGCCACCTGGCTGCAGTCGCGCAGCACGCGCAAAGCCACGGCCAACCCTGCCGCGTTGGCCCAGGAGCCCGTCCCGGCTCAGTGATCCGGGGTCACGCCGCGGACAGCACCGCGCTGCGCAGCCCCGCATGTGCGATCCGATCCCCACGAGGTAAGTCCTCGGCGACGTGAGGCTCAGTCCTCGGCGGTCTCAGGCTCAGTCCTCGGCGGTCTCCGGCTCGGGGGTGGCGGTGCGGGTGTGGAGGACGGCGACCGCTCCCGGCGGGAGGGTGTGCGACTCCCCCGCGTGGCCGCTCAGCAGATCCGTTCCCGAGGCCTCGACCGTGGCCGGGGCCTCGGTGTGGTTCAGCAAGAACAGGAAGTCCTCGCCATCACCGTGACGGACGACCGCTTCCACGCCTTCGGGGGCCCGCACCACCGGCGCCACGCCCGCCTGTCGCGCCCACGTGCGCACCAGGGCGCGCTTGTTCGTCAGCGGAAGGTCGGTGGCCACGTACCAGGCGTGCCCACCCGAATCCAGCGTGTTCTCCGTGACGGCCGGATAGCCCGTCAGCACGCCGTCGGTGAGCACCCCGCGCGCCTGCGCACCGCGCACGTCGAGCCGCTCCGTCCAGGTGGAAGCGGTCGCGTCGCTGGTCCGCGGCTCGTCCGGGGACGCCTGCGCGTCACCGTCGGCCAGCGCTCCCGCGTCCCCCGCCTCGGCGTCTTCGGGGTCTTCTGCGTCCTCTGCGTCCTCTGCGTCCTCTGCGTCCTCTGCGTCCTCTGCGTCCTCTGCGTCCAGCGTGACCCCGTGCGTCTCGCCCGGCTGCAGAGGATTGAACTCCTCGACGCGGATGCCGAGTACCTCGCGGAAGGCGCCCGGGTACCCGCCCAGGATGATGTGATCGTTGGCATCGACGATGCCCGAGAACCAGGTCGTCGCGAACACCCCGCCGCCCTCGGCGACGCCCGCCAGGTTCGCGGTCGCGTCCGGATCGGTGACGTACAGGTTGGGGGCGATCACCAGGTCGTACCCGCTGAGATCCGAGCCGGGGGTGACGATGTCGACGCCGATCCCCTCGTACCACAGCGCCTTGTACCACTCGAGAACCAGATCCGGGTAGGACAAGGTGTTGTTGGGGTGGCTGTCGAGTTCGAGACCCCACCAGGCGGCGTAGTCGAACACCAGCGCCGCGGACGACACCACCCGGGACCCCTTGACCGGGGCGAGGGCGCGCAGGCAGCGGCCGAGCTCGACCGTGTTGTTCCACACCTGCGAGTCGGTGCCGGCGTGCGGGACGAGGGCCGAGTGGAACTTCTCCGCACCGGCCCGGCTCGCCCGCCACTGGAAGAACAGGGTCCCGTCCGCGCCCCGCGCTACGTGCGCGAGCGAGTTGCGCAGCATCTCCCCGGGGTCCTTGGCCCGGTTGACGTGCTGCCAGTTCACCGCAGAACTGGAGTGCTCCATGAGCAGCCAGGGGGCACCGTGGGCGGTGCCGCGGGTCAGGTCAGCCGCGAACGCGAGCTCGATGTGCCGCTCCGGGTCGTGAGCGCGGGTGTAGTGATCGTTGCTGACGACCGACATGTGCGGCCCCCACGCGAAGTAGTCCACGCCCTTGTTTCCGGTGGTGCACATGAAGTTGGTCGTGGCCGGGATGCTGGGATTCACCGCGCGCACGGCCGCCGTCAGGTCGGCGTAGTAGCTCAATCCGGCATCGGAGTTGAACCGCATGAAGTCCAACTGCTGGGTCGGGTTGGCATAGGTGGGCGCCGATCGGGGCGGCAGGACGTGATCGAAGCTGCCGTAGCGCTGCGACCAGAACGCCGTCCCCCACGCATCGTTGAGGGCGTCGATGTCGCCGTAGCGGTCCGCGAGCCAGGTCCGGAAGGCGGGGATGGCGCTGTCGGAGTAGTCCTGCGGGACGTGGCACCCGATCTCGTTGTCGATGTGCCACAGCCGCACGGCGGGGTGGGAGGCGTAGCGCTGGGCCATCCGGGAGGCCATCGCGGTCGCGTAGCGACGATAGATCCGGGAGCTGATCGCGTAGGACTGGCGTCCGCCTTGGTACAGGACGGTGCCGTCCTCGCGCTGGGGAAGGATCTCCGGGTGCTTCCTCGTCAGCCAGGGCGGCGGGGACGCGGTGGCGGTGGCCAGGCACACGCCGATGCCGCCCGCGTGCAGCTTGTTGATGATCTCGTCGAGCCACTCCCAGTGGAACTCGCCCTCGCGGGGCTCGATCGTCGCCCAGGAGAAGATGCCGACGCTGACCAGGTTGACCCCGGCCTCCCGCATCAGCTCGATGTCCTCGTCCCAGACTTCGCGGGGCCACTGTTCGGGGTTGTAGTCCCCACCGAAGGCAAGGCCCTGCAGGTCGTCGTTCCATACGCGCATGGGTCGCTCTCACTTCCTCGCCTCGGTCGGCGCGGCCGGCGTCCCGGACCTCCGCTGGCCCGGGTGACGCGTCCCAGTCAACCGGACCCGCTCTCGGGGCGCCAGCGAACCTGAAACATTTCACGGCGGCGCCAACCACCGGCAACCCGAGGAACCGGTGCATACGTATGCGTCACTATTCCTGCATACGTATGCAGCATGCGAAGGAGCACGCCATGACGACCTTCATGACCGCCGCCGATGCGGTCTCCCTGATCCGTGACGGCGACACGGTCGCCCTGCTGGGCAACGGCGGCGGCGTCCTCGAGCCGGCGACCGTCCACCGAGCCATCGAGGACGCCTTCCTCACCACCGACCACCCGCGCGCACTGACCGTGTACCACAGCGCCGGAATCGGCGACCGGGACGCCGGCGGCCTCAGCCGGTTCGCGCACGCCGGGCTGGTCAAGCGCGTCGTCGGCGGGCACTGGGGCTGGTCCCCCCGCATGCAGGCGCTCGCCAATGCGGGGGCCATCGAGGCCTACAACCTGCCCCAAGGGGTGATCGTCAGCCAGTACCGCGAGATCGCGGCGCGTCGTCCCGGCCTGATCACGAGGACGGGCCTGGGCACCTACGTGGACCCCCGGCTGTCCGGGGGCAAGCTCAACGACGCCACCACCGACGATCTGGTCTCGCTGATCGAACTCAACGGCGAGCAGTGGCTGCACTACCCGGCCAGCCCGATCAATGTCGGCATCATCCGCGGCACATCCGCCGACGAGCGGGGCAACATCAGCTTCGAGGAGGAGCCCTGCTTCCTGGAGGCACTCGCCCTCGCCCAGGCCGCCCACAACAGCGGCGGCACCGTGATCGCCCAGGTGAAGTACCGCGCCGAGCACGGCGCCCTCCACCCGCAGGCCGTGCAGGTGCCCGGGTACCTGGTCGATGCCGTCGTCGTGGAGCCCGGGCAATGGCAGACCACCCAAGGCCCCTTCGATCCCGCCCTGGCCGGGTCGCTGCGGCGGCCCGTCGGCGAGGTCACACCCCTGCCGCTGGGGCACCGCAAAGTCGTGGCCCGCCGCGCCGCGATGCTCCTGGAGCCCGGCAGCATCATCAATCTGGGCTTCGGCATGCCCGACGGGGTGGCGTCCGTCGCCGCCGAGGAAGGAACGCTCGCCGGGGTCACCATGACCATCGAACAGGGACTCTCCGGCGGCATGCCCGCGGGCGGTGACATCTTCGGGACGGCCTACAACGCGGACGTGTTCCTCGACGCCCCCGCCCAGTTCGACTTCTATTCGGGCCGCGGGCTGGACCTCACCTGCCTGGGCCTGGCCCAGGCGGACGCGCACGGCAACGTGAACGTCAGCAAGTTCGGCCCGACGATCGCGGGTTGCGGAGGGTTCATCGACATCTCGCAGTCGGCCAAGACGATCGTGTTCTGCGGCACGTTCACCGCAGGCGGGCTGACCACCGAGATCCGCGACGGCGAACTGCGGATCCTCACCGAGGGACGCGCCCGCAAGTTCCCGCCCCAGGTCGAGCACGTGACGTTCTCCGGGGACCAGGCACGAGCCCTCGGCCAAGACGTCTGGTATGTGACCGAGCGTGCGGTGTTCCATCTTGAAGACGCGGGACTCACCCTCGTCGAGATCGCCCCCGGCATCGACCTGCAGACCCAGGTGCTGGACCTGATGGACTTCACCCCCGCCCTCGCCGACGAACTGACGCTGATGGACGCACGCATCTACCGCGACGCCCCCATGAACCTGGGAAGGAACTGACCATGACCACCGGCTACACCCTGACCCTCACCGACGGCGTCGCGACGCTGACCGTCGACCGTCCCGCCCAGCGCAACGCCCTGGACGTGCCGCTCCTCACCCGGCTGGTGGAGGTGGTGGCGGGCCTAGGCGCCGATCCGGCCGTGCGCGCCCTCGTGCTCACCGGGGGCGGGGAGAAGTCGTTCATCGCCGGGGCCGACATCAACGACCTGCTGGGCTACTCCCCCGAGGAGGCCCGCCGCCACATCGAGGTCGGTCACCGGCTGTTCACCCTGATCGAGGAACTCCCGTTCGCCACCATCGCCGCCGTCAACGGCTACTGCCTGGGCGGAGGCCTGGAGATCGCGATGGCCTGCGACATCCGGTTGGCGAGCGCGAACGCCCGGTTCGGGCAGCCGGAGATCACCATCGGCATGCCGTGCGGCTGGGGCGGGACGCAACGGCTACAGCGGCTGATCGGCCAGTCTCGCGCCAAGTACCTGATGTTGACCGGGACGATGATCGACGCGGAGCAGGCGCAGGCGGCCGGGCTCGTGGCGGAGGTGCTGCCGGAGGTGACGGGGCTCCGGGAGCGGGCCGCGGCATTGGCCCAGCGGCTGGCCGGGTACTCCCCCGTCGTGATGCGCGCCACCAAGCTGATGATCGCGGATTCCCATCGGGCCAGCGCCCGTGAGGTCGCCCAGCGCGACGAACTGGCGCTGGCCTACCTGATGACCACCCAGGACGCACGCGAGGGGCTGACCGCCTTCCTCGAGAAGCGCCCGGCCCACTACCGGGGGCTGTGATGGGCGCGCGAGCAGCCCTGGTGACCGGGGCGGGGCGCGGTATCGGGGCGGGCATCGCCGCCCGGCTGCTGGCGGACGGCTACCGGGTCGTGGGGGCGGATCTGTCCTTCCCGGAGGCCCCGGACGGCCTGGAGTGGGCGGCGACAGGCGACCTGACCGCGGCGTCCTTTCGGGACTCGCTGGTGACCGGCACGCTCAGCCGGTGCGGCCGCATCGACGTGCTGGTCAACAACGCGGGGGTCTCGGTGGCGCGCCGCGGCGATCTGCTGGAGGTCACCCCGGACAGCTGGGAGCGGGTGCTGGGCGTGAACCTGACCGGCACCATGTTCCTCACCCAGGCGGTCGCGCGGGCAATGACGGCCCAGGTGCCGGTGGCCGGACGCCGCGGCGACATCGTCAATCTGGGCTCGCTGAACTCGTGGATGGCTTCACCGGATCGGGTCGAGTACTGCGTGTCCAAGGCGGGGGTGTCGATGCTCACCCAGGTGTACGCCGCGCGCCTGGCCGGGGATCTGATCCGGGTCAACGAGGTGCGTCCGGGCGTGATCCAGACCCCGATGACCGCGGTCGCCCAGGAGAAGTACGACGCCTTGATCGCTGCGGGGGCATTCCCGATCGCCCGCTGGGGGCAACCGGGCGACGTCGCCGACGCGGTCGCGATGCTCTGCTCGGACGCGCTGGCTTACACTACGGGCCAAGTGATCCATGTCGACGGGGGCTTTCATATCCCCGTGCTCTAGGAGGGCGATGTCCGTCACGGCCGCCGAGGTCGCCGCCCGGCTCGGACTCTCCCAGTCGACGGTCTCCCGGGCACTGGCCGGCAGCGATCTGGTGTCTGCTGCGACCCGGGCGCGGGTGCGCGACGCGGCTCGGGCGATGGGGTACCGGCCCAACGCGGCCGGGCGTTCCCTGCAGGCCGGGCGGCACTTCTCAATCGGGATCGTGGTGCCGGACCTGGCCGGAGGGTACGGCGCAGGCGTCGCCAAACGCGTCCTGCAGGCGGCGACGGCCCGCGGCGAGCAACTGCTCGTGGCCGACTCCGGCGGCACCGGGGAGGGCGAGCTGGCCGCGTTCGACACCCTGGCGAGCCAGGCGGACGGCGTGCTGTTCCTCGCTCCTCGCGCCCCGGAAGCGATGTTGCGGGACGCGGTGGCCGGGTTTCGGCCCATCGTCGTGGTGGGACGCTCGCTTCCCGGACTCGACTGCGTCCTCGCCGAGGAGGGGCCCGCCCTGGATGCGGCCTTGGATCATCTCGTCGCACTCGGCCACACGACGATCGGCTACCAGGGCGGACCCACCGAGTCTCCCTCAGAAGCCATGCGGTGCGCCGGCGTCCGGGCGTACGGGGACGCCCACCCCGACATCGCGCTGGTGCGCCTGGACACCGAGGGACTGAGCGCGGAGGTCGGGGCCGCCGCGGCGTCCGAGGTGGTG
>NZ_DAIOIA010000050.1:0-20404 GCF_036744435.1 Propioniciclava sp.
TCGTCGAGGAGAGCGGGATCCTCCTCGCCGAGGCGGACCAGCGCGGCCAGCGCCAGGTCGGGATCGTCTGCAGCCATCACCTGGTCCATCACGCGGATCACGGCGTCCTCCTCGTGGTGCTCCAGCCAGGTCTCCACGACGGCGGCGGCTCGGCGGGGGTCTCCGAAGCCGCGGCCTGCCAGGCGGCCCGCGAGCGTTGATGTCCGGTCCAGGGCCATGGGTGGATGCTACCCAAGACCTCTCCCTGTGGGCGGCTACATTGGTAGGCGCACTCCACGACAGGAAGTAGGGCCCCATGCCGCCGCGCAGCCCCCGCACCCCCTGGTCCCGTCGCCGTTGGGTGACGGTCATCGGCGTCGTACTGCTGGTGATCGCCCTGGTGGCGGGCTGGTTTGCGCTCGTATCGCCGCGCTCCCCCGGCGCTGCGGCCACCGAGGTGGTCCGGGTCACCCGGAGCAACGAGTCCACCAGCGTGTCGGTGTCCGGGGTGATCTCCCCCCAGCAGCAGGCTAACGTGTCCTTCGCAGTTGCCGGCACGGTGAATGCGGTCTCGGTCAAGGTCGGGGAGTCCGTCACCGCAGGCCAGACGCTCGCGGTGATCGACGACCGCGACCTGCGCAATGCCGTCACACTCGCTCAGGCCCAACTCGACGCCGCCCGCGCTCAACTGCGGACCGTCAAGGACGCCTCGTCCTCCACCTCGGCGCAGGTCACTGCCGTCCAGGCTCAGGTGACGTCCGCGCAGGCCTCGCTCGACCAGGCTCGTTCCCGGCTCGGGGACGCCACCTTGACCGCCCCCCTCGCGGGCGTCGTCGCCACCGTGGACGTCGAGGTGGGCGATCAGGTCGGCGGCGGTGGCGTCTCCACCTCCTCGCTGGCCGGGTCCGCGTCCAGCAGCGGCCTCAGCGGGCTGTCCGGCCTCAGCGGCGCGAGCGGCGTGTCCGGGCTGGCCTCCGGAAGCTCCGGTGCGTCCAGCGGGGCCCAGTTCGTGATCCTGGTGCCGGACGCCTGGCAGCTCGACGCAACTGTCGGGACCGTCGACGTGGCCTCCTTGAAGGCGGGGCAGTCCGCCGTCGTCACCCCCAAGGGAACCGAGACCCACGTGTCGGGCACCGTGGACAGCGTCGGCATCGTGGCCTCCGGGGCGGCCGGTCAGGCGGCCACCTTCCCGGTGACCATCAAGGTCAACGACACCACCTCCCGGCTGTTCGCCGGCTCCAGCGCGGACGCCGTCGTGACCACCGAGACCGTCGAGAACGTCCTCACCCTGCCCGGCAACGCACTGAGCTATGACGGCAGCACCGCCCAGGTGCGCGTCCCGGACGGCAGCACCGAGGGTCGACTGGTCACCGTGACGACCGGGCGTCAGTTCGGGGACCGGACCGAGATCGTATCCGGGCTGGCCGTCGGCGACGAGGTGCTGTCCCCCGTCGGCACCGCGGTGAGCGCACCGCCGACGAACCCGTTCGCCCCCAGCACACCCAGCCCCAGCCCGAGCGCGAGCCGATGACGGCGCTGCTGCGGATGGAGGACGTCCGCAAGGTGTACGACACGGGCGTCGTCCAGGTCGAGGCGTTGCGGGGCGTCAGCCTGGCCGTCGAGGAGGGCGACTTCGTGGCGATCACCGGCCCCTCGGGGTCGGGAAAGTCCACCCTGATGCACATCCTCGGCTGCCTCGACGTCCCGACGCACGGCACCTACGAGCTGGGGGGCACCGACGTCAGTCGGATGAGCGAGGCCCAGCTGGCGCAGGTGCGCAACCGTCAGATCGGATTCGTGTTCCAGCAGTTCAACCTGCTGCCGTCGATGACGGCCCTGCGCAACGTCGAACTGCCCTTGGTGTACGCGGGGGTTCCCGCCACCGAGCGCCACGACCGGGCGCGTGAGGCCCTGACCCGTGTCGGGCTGGGCGATCGGACCGACCACCGCCCCGGCGAGTTGTCCGGGGGCCAGCAGCAGCGCGTCTCCGTCGCGCGCGCCCTGGTCACCGACCCGACGCTCATCCTGGCCGACGAGCCGACCGGCAACCTCGACTCGGTGTCCACCCGGGACGTCTTGGCCCTGTTCCACGAGTTGCACGACGCGGGACGCACCATCGTCTTGATCACCCACGAACCCGATGTCGCCGCCGAGGCGCGGCGGGTGCTGCGGATCACCGACGGCCTCATCAGCGAGGACGAGGTGGTGGCGCGATGACGTGGACCGAGACCTTGCGCACCGCCTGGGAGGCCCTCAACGGACGCCGCATGCGCTCGCTGCTGACCATGCTCGGCATCCTCATCGGCATTGCTGCCGTCATGCTGACGGTCGGCCTCGGCGAGGGTGCCCGGCTGCAGATCGGCAAGGAGATCAACAAGCTCGGCTCCAACCTCCTGATCGTGATGCCCGGCGGCAGCGGCGGGCTGTCCAGCGGGCTGTCCGGCTCTGGCTCCGGCGGGTTCACCCTCTCTGACGCCGAGGTGATCGCCGATCCGGCGATCGCCCCGGACGTGGCCGGCGTGGCGCCGATCATGACCTCCGCGGCGACCGTCCAGTACGGCACCGCAGACACCTCCACCCAGGTGAACGGGACCCTGCCCGCCTGGGTGGACGTGCGCGCCCGGACCCTGGCGGAGGGCCGGTTCTTCACCGACGCCGAACAATCGTCGGCGGCCCAGGTCGCCGTGCTCGGCCCGGAGACGGCGCGGACACTGTTCGGCCAGGAGGCTCCCGTCGGGAAGGAGATCGTGGTCAGCGGCCAGTCCTTCGTGGTGATCGGGGTGCTGGAGTCGGCGGGCTCCGCCTCACTGTCGAACGACGACGATGTCCTGGTGGTCCCGATGTCCACGATGGCGCAGCGACTCTCCACCCCGGCCAGCGCCCTCACCATCGGCACCATCTACGTGGCGGCGCGCGACGACGCCTCGATCACGGCCGCCCACCAGGAGATCACCAACGCGCTGACGGTGAACCGGCAGACGACCACAGCCGATCAGGACTTCTCGATCTTCACGTTCCAGGCACTCTTGTCGGCCGCGAACACCATGACCGGCGTGCTGACCACCCTGCTCGGTGGCCTGGCGGCGATCTCGCTCATCGTCGGCGGCATCGGGGTCATGAACATCATGCTCGTCTCGGTCAGCGAGCGGGTCCGCGAGATCGGCCTGCGCAAGGCGCTCGGCGCCACGCCCAAGCTGATCCGGCGCCAGTTCATGGTGGAGGCCGGGATCCTCGGGCTGCTCGGCGGCGCCCTCGGCGTCCTGGTGGGATTGCTGGGCGCCGCGATCCTGACGCCGCTGCTGAACCTGGAGGTCACGTTGTCCCTGCCCGCGACCCTGCTCGCGCTGGCCGTCTCGCTTGGCATCGGGATCGTGGCGGGCGTGTACCCGGCCGCACGGGCAGCCAACCTTCCCCCCATCGACGCCCTGAGGAGTGAGTGATGCGTCGCCGAAACCTGATCGTCGGGGCCAGCGTGGCGCTGGTGCTGGTCATCCTGGTGGTGGCCCTGTGGCCCCGCCCGCAGCGCGAGTTGTCGTACGTGACCAGTCCCGCCTCCCGCGGTGACATCCACCAGCAACTCACCCTGGTGGGACCGGTGGAACGCGCCGGCGCCGCAACCGTGGAGTTCAGCGCGACGGGCATGGTCACCGCCGTGAACGTGCACCTGGGGGACACGGTGACCGCGGGGCAGTCCCTCGCCGCCATCGACCCCGCCGACCTGCGTCTCTCTCTACTGCAGGCCCAGGCCCAGCTCACGCAGGCGCAGGCCCAACTGGACGCCGACCTCGCGGCACAGAAAGCGGGCTCGGCCCGCACCCAGGCCAGCACCTCCGGGGCGGCAGGCGCGTCCGGATCCGGCGGCGCAGCAGCCTCGTCGGGTTCGGCGGGTCAGGGCGCCGCGTCGGGCGCCCAGCCCACCGGGACGCCCACCTACCTGGCGTCGATGAACGACGCGCTGGCCACGCTCCAGGTCGCGGTGGCAGACCAGCAGAAGAAGTGCACCCCCGTGTTCGCGGCGCTGCAACGGCTCAAGGACGTCCAGCTTCCCACCGCCCTGCCGACCCTCTCCCCGCAGCCCACTGCGTCGGCGTCCGCCACGGCCACCCCGACGGTCAGCCCGTCCTCCACGCCGAGCGGCAGCGCCACGGCAACCCCGACGGGGCCCGCCTCCCCGTCGCCGACGTCCGCGTCGCCGACGGCGACGCCCACCCTCCCCACGATCACGCAGGACGACCTCGACAAGCTCATCGGCATGGCCGACCAGGTCGCTGCCTGCTCCGATGCGCTCGGCGCCCTGGCGACGGCCGAGGGCCAGGCGGGGGCGGCGATCGCCACCGCCGCCCAGGGCCTGGCCCAGCAGACCCAGCAGGCCACCACCGCCCTCGCCGCAGCCCAGGCCAACCTGGAAGCGGCCGCAAAGCAGGCCTCCGAACAGGCCATCAAGGCCGCTCAGGAAGAGATGGCCAAGCAGATGGCCGCCAACTTCGGCCAGACGGTGACCGACGCGACCATCGCGAGCGACCGGGCCTCGGTGCTGCAGGCGCAGCAGGGGGTGGACCGGGCGCAGACGGACCTGTCCCAGGCCACGATCACCAGCCCGGTCTCCGGTGTCGTCGGCGCCCTCGATCTGGTGGTCGGCGAGTCGTCCTCGGGTAAGTCAGCCACGGTGGTCGGCCCCGGCGCCGTATCCATCACCGTGGACGTGCCGCTCGCTGACCGCCCCCTGGTCGCCTCCGGCGTCACCGGTCAGGTCGGGCAGCTCGCCAGCCGTCCCACCCTGCAGGGGACGGTGGCCACGATTGGCGTCCTGCCGTCGTCCTCAGGGGACAACCCCACCTATCCGGCTCGGCTCAACGCCGACGACCCGGGGCAGTCGCTTCCCCAAGGCAGCTACGCCCAGGTCTCGCTCGACCTGGCGCGGGCCACCGACGTGCTCACTGTGCCGATGTCAGCGGTGACGAAGACCTCCGAGAACGCCGGCACCGTCCAGGTGGCCGCCGACGCCTACGCGACCGCCGCCGAGACGGTGACCGTCGCGACGGGGCGCCAGGGAGACGGCAGGATCGAGATCACGTCCGGGCTGAGCGAGGGTCAACTCGTCGTGCTCGCCGACCGGCGGCTGCCGGTTCCGGGCGGTCTGGGCGTAGGGATGGGCGGCGACTCACAAGCTTCCGCCAGCCCGACGCCGAGCAGGTGAAACGCCCCGAGTCGGGTGCCCCTGCCCGGCTGATGGGTCTGCGGGAGGCCGCCCAGGCCGCCCTCGCCGGAACCACCGACCCCGACCCGATCCTGCAGCGTCGCCTGCACGCCCCCGTTCCCACCGAGTCGGCCGCCGCCACCGACGCCGAGGAACGACTGGTGGTCGCCTGCCTGGCGGCGTCGGTTCCGGTGCCGCGCCCCAACCTTGCCGCTGCGGTGCGCACGAGCCTGGCCCGGTGGGAGGCCGAGCATCCCGGAAAGCTGGTGGAGGTGCGGGTGCCTCCCTTCGGGGCGATCCAGATCGGCATCGTCGGCGTCGCATCGGCGCACACCCGGGGGACGCCGCCCAACGTCGTCGAGACCGACGCCGCGACCTGGCTGGCGCTGACGTCGGGCCAGCTCACGTGGCAGCAGGCCCTCGCCGGGCATCGGGTTCGGGCCAGCGGTGCACACGCCGATCTGGCCGACCTGCTGCCCGCCTGAGCTCAGCGGCGAGAAGCCAGGTCGACGACCTCGGCATCCTGCCGGGAGACGAGCCGGCACAGCAGGCCGTCGTCGCGGCTGAACACGACGCCGGGCATACGGAAGTCGTCGGTGAGTTCCTCGAACCCCAGCTCGGCGTGCAGCGCGCGGCTGGCCCGGTTGGAGGCAGACACCACGTAGTACACGGCGGAGCCGCGGGCCAAGGCCCAGTCGACGCGCTTCTGGGTCAGGCGGCGACCCAGGCCCCGGCGCCGGGATCCGGGCGCGATCACGACTCCGCTGAGGTACCAGCCGTCGGGGGCGTTGCGTCCGCCGTGATCCACCGGGGTCAGGAAAGACACCCAGCCGTAGCCGATGACCTGGTGCCCCAGCTCCACGACGAACAACTGATTGCCGTCGGTGTCGAAGCGTCGCTCGTGCTGGGCCACCCAGTCGGCGGGCAGACCACCCTCACGCTGAGCGGCCAGCGCCCCGGTGCGCAGCAGGTCGTCGCGCACTCCGACGCGCACGTCCGCCTCCGGCAGCGGGCTGCCGGAGGAGTCGGGTTCGAAAGGAGCGAAGAGCGTGTTCACGGTTCAACCACGATGACACACCGCGATGGCGCCGGTTCGGGCTCCTCCACCCCTCGGACGGACCGGCCAGCGGCGTCGGGGTGTGCCCGACCCGATGGCCTCTCGGACGCGCTGGCGCGCCGACCTCGCTCAGAGGGAGGGCAGCAGCTTGCTGAGTTCCAGGGGCGTGACCTGGCGCATGTATTCGGCGTACTCGGCGCGCTTGTTGCGCAGGACGAAGTCGAACACATGCTCGCCCAGGGTGTCGGCGACCAGTTGGCTGGTCTCCATGGCCCGCACCGCGGCGTCCAGGCTGTTGGGCAGCGGCTTGATGCCCAACGCCTCGCGTTGGCGATCGGTGAGGGACCAGACGTCATCCTCGGCCGGGTCGGGCAGGATCATCTCGTTCTCGATGCCGGACAGGCCCGCATTGAGGATCAGCGCGTAGGCCAGGTACGGGTTGACCGCGCTGTCGACGGTGCGCAACTCGATGCGGGCCGAGGAGGACTTGTTGGGCTTGAACATGGGCACCCGAACCATCGCGGAGCGGTTGTTCTGGCCCCAGCAGATGTAGTTGGGGGCCTCGCCGCCGCCGGCCAGCCGCTTGTAGGAGTTCACCCACGGGTTGAGCACCGCGCTGATCTCGGAGGCGTGGTGCAGCAGGCCTGCGACGAACTGCCGGCCGATCTTGCTGAGGTTGTACTCCCCCGAGGCGTCGTAGAAGGCGTTGGTGTCGCCTTCGAACAGGCTGACGTGGCTGTGCATGCCGGAGCCGGGCTGGTCGGCCAGCGGCTTGGGCATGAAAGACGCGAACAGGTTCTGCATGACCGCGACCTCCTTCACCACCACGCGGAAGGTCATGATGTTGTCGGCCATGGAGAGAGCGTCGGCGTAGCGCAGGTCGATCTCCTGCTGGCCGGGGCCGCCCTCGTGGTGGCTGAACTCCACCGAGATGCCCATCTGCTCCAGCATCGTGATCGCGGAGCGTCGGAAGTCGGTCCCCGCGGTCGCGGTGGTGTGGTCGAAGTAGCCGCTGTGGTCGACCGGGATCGGGACCTCACCCGGGACGATCGGCTGCTTGAACAGGTAGAACTCGATCTCGGGATGCACGTAGTAGGTGAACCCCATGTCGGCGGCCTTGCGCATCGCCCGCTTGAGGACGTGGCGCGGGTCGGCGAAGGACGGCGACCCGTCGGGCAGGCCGATGTCGCAGAACATCCGGGCCGTGCCGCCGGGATTGCCCCGCCAGGGAAGCAACTGGAAGGTGGACGGGTCCGGGTGCGCGACCATGTCGGACTCGTAGACCCGGGCGAAGCCCTGGATCGCCGATCCGTCGAACCCGATGCCTTCGCTGAGCGCGCCTTCCAGTTCGGCGGGCGCGATGGCCACGGACTTCAGGAACCCCAGCACATCGGTGAACCAGAGCCGGACGAAGCGCACGTCCCGCTCCTCCAGGGTGCGCAGGACGAAATCGGTCTGCTTGTCCATGGGCCTAGTCTGCCCGGGCGCTGTTACACCTCGGTTACGAAATCGAGGCGCGATCATTCAGCTATGCTCTTCAGGTGGAAAGAATGAAGCCCCAGCCTTATGCTGCGCTGCTCGGCGACCTGGTCGGGTCCCGCACCAGCGCCGACCGAGGCGCCCTCCATCGGCGTCTACTCCTGGCCCTGGACGCAGCCAACGCAGGCGCGGACGTCCTCGACCCGGTGCGGGTCACGGCCGGGGACGAGTTCCAGGGCGTCTTCGCCACCGTCGGCGGCGCCCTCGCCGCCACCTTCACCCTTCGCGCCCGGCTGCGTCCCGCGCAGGCGCGTTTCGGCCTGGGCGTGGGTTCCGTGGAGGTGGTGGACGCCACCGACAACATCCAGGACGGTTCCGCCTGGTGGGCGGCCCGCGCCGCCATCGAGGCGACCGAGCGCGCGGCTCGCGGAGCGCGGCGGGCGCTTCGAACGGGCGTCGCCGCGGCAGCAGACCAGCCCGCGCCCGATCCCGCCCTGCTCGCCGCGCTGGCACTGGTCGACGCGGCGCTGTTCGACCTGGACGACCACAACGCGGCGATCCTGGCTGGGCTGCGCGAGGGCACCCCCCAGGCGCGGATCGCCCGCCGCCTGGACATCAGCCCCTCCGCCGTCAGCCAGCGCGTCGCCCGCTCGGGGCTCGCTATCCTCGCCGAAGCGATGACCCGCCTCGAGGAGGTCCCATGAGTTGGCTGGCCCTGCTGTTGTTCAGCGTCGGCCTCGGTGACCTCCTTGCCTCCACGCGGCCCCGGCTGCGACTGCTGGGCACCGCGGCCGCGGTCATCGCGACCACGGCCGCGTGGGGACTGGCCGGGCTGGACACCCTCCCCGACGCGGTGGCGCTGGGGGTCATTGCCGTGGCCACCTGCCTGTGGACCCTCAGCACGCCCACGGCGGAACGCAGTCCCCTGCGAGCGCGCCGCACCCTCGCCGCCCTGGCGATCCCCGCCGGGCTGGCGGTGGCCTTCTCGGGCTTCGCCTCACCGGTGGGCGGGCCGATGGCTTCGTGGATCGCCTGGTTGGCCGTGCCTGCGCTCGGTGACCGCCCCGCCGGGCAGGTGCTCATGCTGGCCGCCGTCGTGCTGGCCAACCTCGCCACCGGCAACCGGATCGTTCGGCTCGCGCTGGTGGCCGTGGGCGCCCGCCCGCCGCGGCTGACGGCCGAGCCCGGCCAGGGACCGGCTTCGGAAGCACTGCGCGGAGGGCGTCTCCTCGGCCCGATGGAACGCCTGCTCGTGATCGGCTTCGGGGCGACCGGGCACGTGGAGGCGGCCGCCGTCGTCGTCGCGGCCAAGGGCCTGCTGCGGTTCCCGGAACTCCAGGCGGCGGCCCGCCAGGAGCCCCGCGCGGTCGACGAGGTCACCGAGTACTTCCTGGTCGGTACCTTCTCCAGCCTGCTGCTAGCCCTCGGGTCGGTCGTCCTGCTCGCCTGAGGCCACGAGGCCGTCAGGGCTTGAGCGCGTCGAACGCGGAGCCGCCCTCGTCGTCGTCCGGGTCGTCCCCGTCGTTGAACCGGGGATCGTTGTCCCATTCTTCGTTGCGCTCCTGCGCCAGACGTAGCGCCTGGGCGGCCTCCTCGCGCGTCGGATAGGGCCCCAGCCGCTCGATGGCCTTGCAGCCCTCGGCGGGCTCGACGTCGTGGTGGACGAGGCAGTAGTACCACTGTTCGGTTGGCATCGTGACCTCCTGAGGGGCTCCATCACCGGGCACTATGATCGGCAGGTGACACCCATGATGCCCTACCCGCAATCCCCCCGGCGTGCCGTTCCCGCATCGATCCCGCGCCCCCATTACGTGGATCGTCCCGCCCCGGATCGCTACACCGGATCGCACGTGCAAACCCCCGAGACGATCGAGTTGATGCGCGAGTCGAGCCGGATCGCCTCGGACGCGCTGTACGAGGCGGCCAAGGCCATCGCGCCGGGCGTCACCACCGATCGTCTCGATGCCATCGCCCACGAGTACATGCTCGACCACGGCGCCTACCCCAGCACGCTCGGCTACCGGAACTTCCCCAAGGCGATCTGCACCTCGATCAACGAGGTCATCTGTCACGGCATCCCCGACACCCGGCCTCTCGAGGACGGCGACCTGGTCAAGATCGACGTGACCGCGTTCAAGAACGGCGTCCACGGCGACAACTGCGCAACCTTCGGCTGTGGCGAACTCGATGAGGATTCCCGGCTCCTGATGGAGCGGACCAAGGAAGCGATGCTGCGTGGGATCCGCGCGGTCAGGCCGGGCCGCCAGACCAACGTCATCGGACGCGTCATCGAGTCCTACGCCAAGCGCTTCGGCTACGGCGTGGTGCGCGAGTACACCGGCCACGGGGTGCACAGTTCCTTCCACTCTGGTCTGGTGATCCTTCACTACGACAGCGACGTGTACCGCGACGTGATGGAGCCCGGCATGACGTTCACGATCGAGCCGATGCTCGCGCTGGGAAACCCGAGCAGCCACCAATGGGACGACGACTGGACCGTCTCCACCAACGACGGTTCACGCGTGGCCCAGTGGGAGCACACGATCGTGGTGACGGAGACGGGGGCCGAGATCCTCACGTCGCCTCCGGCCGAGTTCGCCTGATCCGACCGACGGGAGCCGGCAGCGAGCAACACCGCGCAACCATTTACTTAGGCTAACTAACGTTCTAGCCTGGGGTGACATGGACGCGCATCAAGTGGACGCCGTGCGCGCCGCGGTCTCTCGACTGGCCCGGCGGCTGCGCAACGAAGGTTCCAGCACGCGTCCGCTCTCCGCCACCGGCATCGCCGTGCTGGGCAGGCTCGGGCGCGAAGGCCCCACCACGCTCCAGTCGCTGGCCGCAGCCGAGCACGTCCGCCCCCCGACCATGACGCGGATCATCGAACGGCTCGCCGAGCTGGGCATGGTCACCAAACAGCCCAACCCGGACGACCGCCGCTCCACCATCGTCCATCTTCACCCCAACGGCGACGAGTACCTCGCCGCCACCGTGAGGCAGCGCTTGCAGTGGCTGACGGGGAGGATCGAGACGCTCACCGACGAGGAACGCGAGGCCCTGAGCCGCGCGATTCCCGCGCTGCAGAAGCTAGGAAACACATGAAGTCCACCACCCACGAATCCGCCGAGGGCCGGCTGCCCGTCTTCGCGTCGCTGGGCGTGCGCAACTACCGCCACTACTTCTTCGGCGCTCTGGTCTCCAACAACGGCACCTGGATGCAACGCATCGCCCAGGACTGGCTGGTGTTCGAACTGACCGGTTCCGGGCTGGCCGTCGGCATCACGATGGCGCTGCAGTTCGGCCCCATGCTGGTCCTGGGGCTGTACGGCGGCGTCCTGGCCGATCGCTACCCCCAGCGCCGCATCCTGCTGCTCACGCAGATGGCCATGATGGCGCTGTCGGGACTCCTGGCGGCGGTCACCTTCCTCGGCCTCGTGAACGTCACCTGGGTCTACGTCATCGCCTTCCTGTTCGGCATCGTGACGACGCTGGACAACCCGGCGCGGCAGAGCTTCGTCGGCGTCATGGTTCCCCCGCGCCTCCTCCCCAACGCGGTCGCGCTGAACTCCGGCAACTTCAACCTCGCACGGCTCTCGGGCCCCGCGGTGGCCGGGTTGCTGATCGCCGCCGCGGGCGTCGCGTGGGCGTTCCTGCTCAACGCCCTCAGCTACCTCCCCATGATCTACGCGCTGGCCACCCTCGACGCGACCGACTTCGAGGAAGCGCCCCGCACGGGTCGCGGCGTCGGCGCATTCAAGGAGGGCCTGGCCTACGTCGCAGGACACCCGAGGATCATCATCACCATCGTGCTGGTGTTCTTCATCGGGACCTTCGGCTTCAATTTCCCGATCATCCTCACCGCCTACGCGGGGAATGTGTTCGGCGGGGACTCGGCCCTGTACGGCGCCCTGAACTCCATGATGGCGATCGGCTCGGTTCTGGGGGCCGTGCTGGCGGCCCGCCGCGAGACGGTGACACCGACCCGGCTCTCCGCCATGTCGGCTGGTTTCGCCGCCGGCTTGATCGTGCTGAGCCTGATCGGCTGGCTGCCTGCCTTCATGGTGGTGCTGGTGCTGGCGGGCCTGGCGGGCGTCTCGTTCAACACCATGGCGAACGCCTCGGTGCAGATGGAGGCCGATCCGGCAGTGCGCGGGCGCGTGATGAGCCTGTACTTCGTCGTCATGATGGGGACCACTCCCCTCGGCTCGGTCATCACCGGGTGGGTCACCGACAGCTACGGAGCGCCCGCCGCCCTCGGCCTCTCAGGTGGCATCTGCCTGGCTGCGGCCGCGGGGTGCTACACCGCCTTCCATCGGCTCGGCCTGCGCCCCACCGCGGCGGTCTGAGCAGGAGCGTCAGCGACCGAACAGCTTGCCCAGCCAGCCCTTGGCTCGCTCGGGTGACGGCGCGGTCGGTGCCGGTGCGGCCGAGGGAACCGCGCCCGCGGTGGCCTGGACACGGACGATACGGCCCAACTCGTCGACCTCTACGACGACGTCCCCATCGGTCGTGCGCAGGAGGAGCCCCCCGGAGTTGGGGTCTGCGTGCAGCGTCACCCCGTCGCGTCGCGCCGCGTACGCTTCCAGGGCCCGGGCTCCGTTGCCGATCGCCCCCATGCCGAGGGCCTCCGTGATCGCCGAGATGGTCGGCAGCACGGTGGCGGGCGGCAGGCTGAACTCCGCGGGGTTGGCCAGCAGGAACCAGGCATAAGAGCCGGGACCGGTGTCGCCGCGATACCAGACGGGGGCGGCGATCCCGGACAACGCCGCCGCGGCCCACACCAACACCTGCTGAAGGTCCAGATCGGACGGGGGCTGTGGCAGTCCCTGCTCGGCGCGCGCGGCGGGGCTCAACGGTAACTGCGCCACGGTCAGGAGCGGTTCCTGGACGTGCTCACCGAACGCAAGGACGTCCTGGGCGATCGCCACGACGGGCTGGGGAAACTCGTTGATGTTGTTCCATCCCCACATCCAGCTGTCCGACCCCCCGGCGGTGCTCCCCACGAAGAAGGGGACGAACTCCGCCCGAACGCCACCCCCCTCCATCCAGAACCGCTGCTCGCTGAGGTCGGCACCCCACTCACCGAGTGACAGGTAGCGGTCAGCGAAGGCCTTCTGCGCCTCGCACGCCGCCAAGACGACCGAGTCGAGAAGCTGGGGCAGCACGGGGGCGTTCGGGTTGAGCGACAGCGATGGTTGCGGGTGGCGAACCGAACCTGGATCGGGGAGCGCTGCAGGCATGGGCTGACCTTTCGAGAGGGGTGACGTGGCCAAGTCGAGCCTAGCGAGGGACGGCGCTCGCGCGAACCGTCCCGACGCGGCGTCTGTGACGTGGCTGTAACCCCAGTTCACGTGCCCGTAAGAAGCCGGCGCGTAGCGTCGCCCCCATGACTGATGCCGCGCCGAACCCCGCAGGCAAGACTGGCGAGCCCCTGGTGGTTCTCTCCGGGGTGAACAAGCACTTCGGGTCGCTCCACGTCCTCCAGGACATCGACTTGACGATCCACAAGGGCGAGGTCGTCGTCGTGCTCGGGCCCTCAGGTTCTGGCAAGTCCACCCTGTGCCGCGCCATCAACCGCCTGGAGCCCATCGGCTCGGGCACCATCACGATCGACGGCGTCCCCTTGCCGGACGAAGGCCGAGCCCTGGCGAACCTGCGCGCCGACGTCGGCATGGTGTTCCAGTCCTTCAACCTGTTCGCGCACAAGACCGTGCTGGACAACATCACCCTGGGCCCGACCAAGGTGCGCAAGGTGTCCAGCGCGCAGGCCCGCACCAAGGCGATGGAACTGCTGGAGCGCGTCGGCGTGGCGAACCAGGCCGACAAGTATCCGGCCCAGTTGTCCGGTGGCCAGCAGCAACGCGTCGCCATCGCCCGGGCACTCGCCATGGAACCCAAGGTGATCCTGTTCGACGAACCCACCTCTGCGCTCGATCCGGAAATGGTCAACGAGGTCCTCGACGTCATGGTCACCCTGGCCCGCGGCGGCATGACGATGGTCGTGGTCACCCACGAGATGGGCTTCGCCCGCAAGGCGGCCGACCGCGTCGTGTTCATGGCGGACGGCCAGATCGTCGAGGAGAACACGCCCACGGAGTTCTTCACCAACCCCGCCACGCCTCGCGCTCAGGACTTCCTGAGCAAGATCCTCACCCACTGATTTCACCGTCCTCTCGGAAGGAAGACAGATGAAGAACGTCAAGGTGTGGGCGGCGGCCTCTGCGGCCGTTGTCCTGCTCGCCGGCCTGACCGCGTGTAGCCCCTCGAACTCTGGTTCGGGCGACTCCTCGAAGGTCACCATCGGCATCAAGTTCGACCAGCCCGGCCTGGGCCTCAAGGTGGGCGAGGCCTACCAAGGCTTCGACGTCGAGGTCGCCAACTACGTCGCCAAGGAGCTTGGCTACACCGAAGTCGAGTTCAAGGAGGCACCCTCGGCCCAGCGCGAGACGCTGATCGAGTCCGAGCAGGTCAAGATGGTGGTGGCGACCTACTCGATCACCGACGCCCGCAAGCAGCGCATCTCGTTCGCGGGCCCGTACTTCATCGCCGGCCAGGACCTCCTCGTCCGGGCCGACAACACCGACATCACCGGCCCTGCCTCCCTGAACGGGAAGAAGCTGTGTTCGGTGACCGGCTCCACCTCCGCGCAGAAGGTCAAGGATCAGTTCGCCGGGCAGGTGCAACTCCAGGAGCTCGACACCTACTCCAAGTGCGTGGAGGCCCTGTCGACCGGATCCATCGACGCCGTGACCACCGACAACGTGATCCTGGCCGGGTTCGCCTCGCAGAGCCAGTACGTCGGCAAGCTCAAGGTCGTCGGCGACTCCTTCTCCGAGGAGCGCTACGGGATCGGCATCAAGAAGGGCGACACCGAACTCTGCACCAAGATCAACACCGCCCTCACGAAGATGGTCGAGGACGGCTCCTGGGAGAAGGCTTTGGCCTCCACCGTCGGCGCCTCCGGCTTCACCGCCGACGCCACGGTGAACCCGCCCAAGCCCGACGCCTGCTCCTGATCACTGCGGTGGTCGGCGTCCACGGGCGCCGACCACCTCCCACCCGCTCCTGGAAGGAGGTGAGCCCATGACAGGGTTCGTCGAACTCTTCACCCGCTACGACGTCCTCGGTGCGTTCTGGCTCACCATTCAGCTCTCACTGCTCGGCACCCTGGGGGCGCTGGTGATCGGCCTCGTCATCGCCATCTGCCGCGTCTCCCCCGTCGGCGTGCTGCAGAAGTTCGGGTCCGCCTACGTCACCGTGTTCCGCAACACCCCGCTGACGCTGATCGTCGCCTTCTGTCTGCTGGGGCTGTCCTTCACCCTGGGCATCACGCTGGCCGACCCGAACTCCCCGACGTCGATTACCGATAACGGGGTCCGGTGGGCCATCGTCGCGCTCGCCTTCTACCACGCGTCGTTCGTGGCCGAGGCGATCCGCAGCGGCATCAACACCGTCCCTCAAGGTCAGGCCGAAGCGGCCCGGTCGATCGGTCTCGGATTCACCTCGACGCTGCGCTACGTCGTCCTGCCTCAGGCGATGCGAGGCGCCGTCGCGCCCTTGGGCAACACCGTCATCGCATTGACGAAGAACACCACGGTGGCCGCGACCATCGGCGTCGCCGAGTTGGCCTTCCAGATGAAGAACATGATCGAGTTCTCCCCGCAATACCTGTACCTGATCTTCTTCGTGATGGCGTCGGCCTTCGTGATCCTCACCCTTCCCGTCGGCCTGTTGTTCACCTGGCTGTCCAACCGATTGGCGGTGCAACGATGAGCGCAGAGGCGTCGGTGCTGTTCGATGCACCCGGACCCAAGGCACGAGCCCGGTACCGTCTGATCGCGGTCGCGGGTAGCGTCCTCCTGGTCGCTTTGCTGGGGTGGCTGGTCCTGCGTCTGGCTGACTGGCCCGCACCCATCGGTCGCACCGCGAACAACCAGTGGGCCCCGGAGAAGTGGCTGCCCTTCCTGCAACCGCAGGCGTGGACGTCCTACCTCCTCCCCGGCTTGTGGGGCACCGTGCTCGCCGCCGTGACCGCGGTGGTGGCGTCGCTGTTCTTCGGCCTCCTCCTGGGCATCGGACGCCTCGTGCAGGTGCGCTGGGTGCGCTGGCTGTGCGGAGCGTTCGTCGAGTTCTTCCGTGCCGTCCCGGTGCTGATGATGATGCTGTTCGCCTACTACACCGGCCTGTACCTGCTCCGCATCACCGGCTCGGCGCTGCCGTTCTTCGGCGTGGTCGTCGGCCTGACGCTGTACAACTCCTGCGTGATCGCGGAACTGGTCCGCTCGGGGGTCAACAACCTGCCGAAGGGGCAGCGAGAGGCCGGTCTGGCCATCGGGCTGACGCCGCTGCGGACGCTCGTCACCATCTTGCTGCCGCAAGCCATCACGGCCATGCTGCCGTCGATGGTGAGCCAGCTCGTGGTGATCTTGAAGGACTCGGCGCTGGGCTCGATGATCTCCTACCTGGACCTCATGCGCTCCGGCACGTATCTGTCGACGGCGTACGCCAACCTGATCCCGACGATGATCGTCCTCGCGGCCATGTACATCGTGCTCAACTCCGCCCTCACCCGGCTGGCCGGATGGATCCAGCACCGGCTCCAGCGCGGGCCACGCAACGTCTCGGCGCCGATCACCGGGGGCATGGTTCCCCAGGTGGCGTCCGAGCCGGTCGTCCCGGCGACGATCATGCCGCCGCCCGACCAACACCGGCACTGACGGACCGGGCCGCGGCCGGTCACTGGCACTCAGTCGGAGGCGGGGGTCCGCACGCCGAGCACGCACAGGGCCGTGTGCACCGTGTCCCGCTGGACCTGTTCGTCGGCGGCTCCCAGATCGGGCATCAGCGACCGCATCAGCAGCGGGCCGACGAGGATGTCCATCACCTGCGCCGCGGGCACCGTCCCGAGGCTCTCGCCGCGATCCCGGGAGCGGTCCAGCATCCCCTGGAGCAGGACGAGTCGGTTACCGAGGAACCCCTCCACGAAGCCGCGTGCCTGCTCGGGCCGCGTGGCGAGGTGGGAGAGCCAGCCCGCCATGCTGCGGCGCACGAAGACATCGTTGAAGATGTCTGCCTGGAACCGTTGGAAGGCGAGCAGATCGCCCTCCAGGGATCCGCTGTCGATCGGCGGCACGTCCCCGTGCCTGCGCTGGATGATCCCCGGGACCATGTCGGCGACCTGGGAGAACCGGCGATAGAAGGCGGGCTTGGTCGTTCCCGCGCGGCGGGCGACCTCGTCGACGGTCACCGCACCGAACCCCTTCTCGGAAATGAGCTGGGTGGCGGCGTCGATCAAGGCGGTGTCGATGGCGGCGTCGCGGGGACGCCCCCCGCTTGAACCCGGTTTCATGATCTCTTCAAGCCCGTCCTCGCGGTCATCACACCCTCGGTCCGCGCCCGGTGAGGACGCACCTCGTCCGGCGGATCACCCGATTTTACCGGAGTGACTAGGGGGCCCGCGCCTTCTTGGACGCACCGCCGCCCAGTCGGCGCGGGCCCGGTTGCCAAACGGCGTTTCATCGCATAACGCTCCCCCGCCAGGTCATGACGCTGCGCTGGGGAAAGGTCGTCTCCGTCGAGACGCTGGAGGACCTGCAGGTACTCGATCGGGCGCTGGCGACCGTCGCTGCAGCCGGGGTTACCGAAACCAGTGACGCCCCGATCAGCGATATGAGCGAAGGTGATTCCCGGTGACTCCCTCACCTGGAACGCAGGTCGCTGTCGCGCCCACGTCCCCCCTCGCCCTCGGCCCCAACCCTGGACGCCCCACCGGACGCACGGCAGCCATGTTCCCCATCCCCGGGAGCCGCCGAGTCCGGATCCGCCGATGCAGCGGGCCGGTTCCGGGGTGACCTGTGCCCGCCGCGGCGGGCACGGTGACCTATCCTGCGGGCATGTCTCGGCCCGCGCGCGTCACGATCCTCCAACTCGATCCCGGATGCCCGCCCGGCCGCGTGGCCGGCTGGCTGGCCGACGCGGGCGTCGCTCAGGACCAGGTGAATCTGTGGAAGCAGGAGGTCCCAGCAGTCTCCGCGCTCGGGGACGGCGTGCTCGTCCTGGGCGGGCGGATGTCCGCGCATGATCGTGTTGAGCACCCCTGGCTCACGAGGCTGCGCACCCTGCTGGCGGACGCCCATGCCGTCGGGGTCCCGACGCTGGGCATCTGCCTGGGCCACCAGATCCTCGCCGAGTCGCTCGGCGGGTGTGTCGTCGTCGGACACCCCGGACGGCCCCGAAGAAGGACCCGTGGTCCTGCGATGGCACCCTGAGGCTGCTGCGGACCCCCTGCTCGGCGGCCTCGCCGCGGCGTCGACCCCGCCCACCGTGCTGGAGGCGCATCACGACGTCGTCGTCACGCTGCCACCGGGGGCGGTGCTGCTGGCCGGGTCCGAGGCGTTCCCGCATCAGGCGTTCCGGGCCGGCCGCAGCTGGGGCGTCCAATTCCACCCCGAGGCCTCCCCCGACCTGCTGGGCACCTGGCTCACTCATCCGGATGCCGACGCCGTGGTCGCAGCGGCCCGGGATGCCGACGCGGAGATCATCGCCTCGGGCCGTGCTCTGGCCGAGTCGTTCGCCGCCCTGGCCACGGCAGCGTCCCTCTCACGGTCGGCGACAACACCGGTGACGAGGTGAGCAGGGGGCTCCATCCGTGACGCCTCCCGCGCCGAGACACCGGTGACCGGCGCGGAGCGACGACTCATCCCCCCGACGCTTCTCCAGCACGACGTGCCCGATGCGCTCCGTTAACGAGTGGGTGGGTGATCGGGCGCCTGAGTGCCGCCGTGGTGGCGATCGTCAACGTGGCCAGTGACGCGGCCACGCACGCCCCCATCCGCGCCGACCGCTAGGAGCCCGCCACAGGCGGAGATGGGGGACGAGTCGGCCTGTAAGCCGGATATACAATGAGTGGTGTTTGACTAGGGAAAATACCCCTTGCCCTACCGGCCGATTCCGTCGGAGCCGCCCGAGCGTAGGTTCGACAGGGCGGCATCGACGGCCGCGACAGCCCGCTCATCGTCGGTCGGCCACAGGTGAGCATAGGTCCGAAGCGTCTCTGCGGGGTCGGCATGCCCGAGCCGGTCGGCGACCGCCCGCACCGAGAGCCCCGAGCCGATCAGCATGCTGGCGTGGAAGTGGCGTAGCTCATGCCACCCCGATCGGTCGCGCAACCCCATCCCGGCCACCGCGTCGCGCCACACACCCGATGCCGCGGTACGGGTCAGCGGCGTGCCGAGGCGCGTCCGCCAGACCAGGTCCTCGCCCACGCTGTCACCACGAACCTTCTCTAGTTCGTCCGAGGCGATTGCGCCCAGGGCGAGACGCCGTCGCGACGAGGCTGTCTTGGGTGGCCCCCACACGGGTGCGCCGCGGTCCACGCCAACAAGTTGCCGATCCACCACGACAACGCCACCTACGACCCGATCCCAGGTCAACCCGCGCAGTTCACCGGAGCGAAGCCCCGTCGCCGCCCCGACCACCACCATGGATCGCCACCAGGCAGGCACGGCGTCGGCGATGGCCTGGACCTGCTCAGCGGTCAGGGGCACCACCTGTGCGGTCTCGACGCGTGGCAGCCGCACCCCGGTCGGGCGACGCTCGATCAGGCCGTCTTGCTCGGCGAGGGTGAGGATTGACGTCACATAGGACCACGCCACCCTGACGCGCGAGGCAGACCACGTCGCCGCCCACTCCCCCACGGCCTCCTGCAGCGTCGCGCGGTCGAGCTCTGCCAAGGTGAAGTCGCCCAGCGTTGGCAGGATCAGCGTGTTCAGCGCGGAAGCCGCCGTCCTTGCCGTCGAAGCCCGGTGATGCACCTGCGCGGCCTGCCACGTCTGCGCCATCACGGCGAAAGTAGTCGCGCTGGCCGTGCGAACCGGAGTCCCGACCATGCGCTGCGCCACGAAAGTGGTCGCCTCATCCTTGGTGACAAAGGCCCTGGAACGCTCCACCCCGCGCTCCTCCCACCTCGCCTGCCACCGCTTCCCTCGCCCCCACCGGGCATTGCGTGGCCGGCGCCCCACGCCCCCTGGTGCGGCGTCGGTCCACAGGTCGCGGACGTGGCCCACGATCAGACCTCCGAACGCGCGGTCAGGCGGAAGCGGCTCCGTAGTGCACGCCCAGCTTCCCGTCGCTCCCGCAGGATGCGGCACGGTCGAGGATTCGCGACGATGACCGACGGCTCATCGATGAGACGCAGCACTTCTTGGATGAGCGCTGGGCCACTCACGCCTAGGCGAAAGGCGAGCGTGTCGACGTCATGGTCGACTACCGCCGCCAGCGCCTCGGGGATGAGTTCAGCGGGGATCACGGGCGTGCTGGGCTTGGTGTGCATACGTGACCTCCGGGCCATCGAAAGCGGCAAGGCGTCGCCGCAGGTAGTGGACTTCGGACGGGTGCAGGTGTCGCAGCCGAGCCTCCAAGGTCGGAACGTCGACCCAAAGCTCGTCGGCAACTTCGTGCGGGTCAAGGGACCACGCGAGCGCTTCCCCGAGCTCGCGAATCTCGATCAGCTTGCGCGCTGCTAGCGCATTGACGGCTTCCTCCTCACGCGACCGAGCCCACCCGGGCATGGGCCCCCGGTCGACGTGCTCCAGTTCGTGCGCGAGGACGCTTCGCCTCTCAGCTTGGAGAAGCCGAGGATCGAGGGTGATCGTCTTGGTGGCCCAGTGACATTCGCCGCGGGATCCCGAGAG
>NZ_DAIOIA010000051.1:0-18033 GCF_036744435.1 Propioniciclava sp.
CCCCAGACCCCTCCCCCACACCCACGCCGTCCCCGACGCCGACGGCGGGACCACGCTGGCCCCTCACCGGGCGACCCCTGGCCGACCCGGCCGCCGCCGCCCACGCGGCCGTCGCGGTCAAGGTCCCCGACAACCGCAACGAGCACCCGCAATCGGGCCTCAACGAAGCCGACCTCGTGTTCGTCCAACTGGAGGGCTACGCCGACGCCAAGGGCGAGAGCGCGACCCGGCTGGCGCCGGTCTTCCACTCGACGCTGCCGGCACGGGTCGCCCCCGTGCGCTCGGTGCGCCCCGTGGACGTGCCGCTGCTGGCCCCGCTGCGGGCGGTCGTCGGCAGCACGGGGAGCTCCGAGTGGGTGTCCAACTACGCCGGGCAGTTCTCCTCCTACCTGGATGTCTCCTGGACGAACCTCGCTGCCCGCGACCGGGGCGCCTACTCGATCGACCAGTCACGGGTGCGGAAACTGAACGGCACCACCTACTACGACCGCGCCGTCGTCTGCCACCCGCAGGCGCTCGCGGGGCTGGCGTCCGCGCCGTTTTCGGCGGGCCCCCCTCAGCCGTACCTCCCCTTTGCGATCGTGGACACCGACGTCTCCACGCTCACCGGCACGCCCGCCGCCAGCGTGCGCGTCCCGTGGAAATCGGGGGGCACCTACACGATGGGCTACGACTACGACCCGGCTACCGGGACCTATCTGCGCAGCATGCCGTGGGGACCCCACGTCCTGGCCGACGGCCAGCGGGTCAGCACCGACAACGTCCTGGTGATCCGCGCGGGCCAGCGCACCGCGAAGCTCGCCCCCGGGTCCGGGGCGCCCGACCCGATCCACGACATCATCGACGCGACCGGGACCTTCGTCTACGCCCACGGCGGGCGCAGCGTCCAGGGCACATGGTCCAAGGGTGCGGTGGCGGACCCGTTCGCGTTCACGCTGACCGACGGAACGCCGCTGGCCATGGCGGCGGGCCGCACGTTCGTCGAACTGCCCGCCGCGGACGCCGACGTCCAGCTTGCCTAGGCCGTCTCAGCTCGCCCAGCGTCCGGTGAAGTACAACCACGCCCACACGCCTTGCACCACCAGCGCCAACGCCGCCGTGATCGCCCCGACGACGATCCAGCCGCGGGTGCGTGGGCGGGAGGACGCGAAGTCGCCCAGGAGCCGCCACAGCGGGAACCACAGCAGGACCGCCCGATTGACGCTCATCAGCCAGTAGGACAAGGAGAACGCCAACACCTGCACGCCCACCCACGACGCCTCCGCGACCCGGCGCTTCGCGAGCGCCACTACGGTGACGACCAGGCCGACGATCCACGAGATCAGCTCCGCACGGAACAGCCAGGGCCATTCGGGATGCTCGGCGTTCGGCGTCCACAACGTGTTCCAGTGGTTGGTCAGCGCCTCCCAGGGCCAGTGGAAGCCCCGCTGCCAGCCCGCCTCCTGCGCGGCGAACCACGCCGTCCATGAGCCGGTGAGCCCGTAGAGGTAGGTGACGTACACCACGAGCACCGCGGTGGGGAGCACCAGCCACGACAGTCGTCCGGCGAGGCTTTGACCGCGTCCGAGTTTCTGGGTGAGCGCCAAGATGGCCAGCGCCCCGATGAGGAACAGCCCCGACACTCGCAGCGTCGAGGCGAGGGCCGCCAGCACGGCGGCCTGGCCCCACTTGTCCTTGGTCGCCCGCTCCCAGGCCCAGAAGGCGGCGGCGCAGAACGGAGACTCGGTGTAGGGCACGGCGGTGAACACCGCGGTCGGCGCGAGCAGCCACGCGATCGCGCCCCAGGGGCCGGCGATCCGCTTGAGCGCGAACGCCGCCACCAGCGAGCACACGAGGGCGATCACGGTGCCGCCGAGCACCGTCGGGACGCCCAGCAGGCCGATGCCGTGCAGCACCAGCGGCCAGCCGGGGAAGAACGCCATCTCCTTGGGGTCGGCATAGGCCTCGGAGGAGATCTTCAGGAAGTGGGCGACGTCCCACTGGGCGATCACCGAGTCCAGCGAGCGAGCGTTGATGACGGCGATGGCGACGGCGACCACCGCGATCATGAGACGGCTCAGCAGCCAGACCTGGACGATACGAAGGTTGTCGTCCTCCAACCGCTTCACGCGTGCCACCGGCGTCCTCCCACCGCCTGCGCGGTCACGATGTCGCGCACCACCCGGGACGCGAACCAGATCTGGGTTCCCATCCTGACGAGGATGGCGAACCAATAGGCGCGCGGCTCGCCGTCGCCCGCGTACAGGTCGCCGGCGAGATAGGACCAGACCGCGCCCCAGTAGATCAGCTCGCCGATCGAGAACACCGCCCAATCGAGGATCTTCGGACGAGCCAGCGCGGCCAAGGGCAGCAGCCAGAGCATGTACTGCGGGCTGTAGACCTTATTGACCAGGCAGAAGGCGACCACGATGAGGAAGGCCCCCTGCGCGAGGGTGGGGGTCACGGGCGCGCGCAGGTAGGCCAGCGCGAGCCCGGCAGCGGCGGCCAGCAGCAGAAAAGCCAGGAGGGCCGACAGGCTGGGCAGCGACCAGCCCAGTCCTTCCAGCACCAGCCACAGCGACCCCAGGTCGGCCCCGCGATCCGCGTTGAAGGTCCAGAAATGCGCCCAGCCCCGCGGGGTGGCGAGCAGGACGGGCACGTTGACCAGCAGCCAGCTCCCCGCCGCGCCCCCGACGGCGAATGCCGCGTCGCGCCAGCGCCGCTCCCGCACGCAGATGAGCGCGAGCGGGAGGAGCAGCAGCGCCGGATACAGCTTCGCGGCCGTGCCCAGCCCGAGGAGTACCCCCGCCCAGCCGGGGCGTCGGCGTCCCCAGGCCCAGATGGCCGCCGAGGTCAGCAGCATGGGGAGCAGGTCCCAGTTGATGAGGCCGCCCAGCGCGACCAGGGGGCTGGCGGCGACGAACAGCGCTGCCCAGCGCAGGTCGCGGTCCGGGGGCGCCGTCGCGTCGAACCGGTCCAGACCCGTCCAGCCGCGATCCTGCGCCGGCCCGACCTCGCTGCGCGGCATCCTCAGGTGCACCACGACCAGGCCCAGGAAGCACAGGAACAGCGCCACGGCGCTGACCCCGAAGAAGGCGACCATCCGGTCCCCGGGGAAGACACCCGAGATGAGCCGGGTGACGTAGATGAAGACGCCGGTCAGGACGGGATACTCCAGATCCGCCTGCAGGTAGGGGACCTGCGCTTGCTCGATCCCTCGCCATCCCCACAACGCAGTGATGTCGGAGTAGCAGCCCGCCGAGTACTGAAGGGAGGCGTCCTCCAGGCAGGGGGCCTGCCGGGCCATGAGGATCGACCAGGTCAGCGTCGCTGCCCCCACCGCCACCACCGCCGGGGGCAGCACGGGGCGCGAGGACGCCATGGCTCGGCGGCCACGAAGGCCGCCGAGCAGGGACTCCAGCGGGGACGCGGTCATGCCGCCGACCCGCTACGGGCGAGCCGTGGGCGTGGTCGTGGGCCTGCTGGTGGTGCGGGTCGGTCGGGCCGTCGGTTCGGCCGTGGTCGGCTCGCTGGTCGGCTCGGAGGACTGGGTCGGCTCGCTCGTCGTCGGTGCTGCGGACGTCGGACGGACGGACGCCGTGGCCGTGGGCGTGGCCGTCGGCGTCGGTGTGGGCGGCGCGGTGAAGTTGCCCTTGCGGGTCTGCTTCACCGCGGCCGGGAAGTCGATCCTCTCCTTGCCCGCCATGGCGACCTTCATGTACGCGTTCCACCCGACGGCCGAGTAGGTCGAGCCGTAGGTGTTGCGACCCAAGTTGCTGAGCGCCTGCGGGCCGGCGGTCAGCACGAAGGCCGTGGAGATCTGGCGGGTGGCGCCGACGAACCAGGTCGCGAGCGTCTCACCGTTGGAGAAGTTGGTGCCTGTCTTGCCCGCCACCTCGTAGTTCAGGCCGGACACGGCCACCCGGCCGGTGCCGTCCTGCGTCACGCCCAGCAGCGCGTTGACCGCGTTGGTGGACACGTCGTTCTCGATGGTCTGCTCCGGATTGATCGTCGGGCTGTAGACGACCTGCCCGTTCATGTCGGTCACCTGGGCGATGATGTGGGGGGTGGTGCGCTTGCCTTCGTTCGCCAGGGTCGCGAACCCACGCGCCGCCTCCAGGGGAGACACCTCGGCGCTGCCGAGCGGGATGTTGGGCGTCGCCTGCCACTTGTTGTTCACCAGACCGGCGTCGAGCGCGGCCTGGATGACCTTCTGCGGCCCGTCCTTCATCTGGGTCACGAGGTCGACGTAGGCCGTGTTGATCGAACTGGTCGTCGCCTTCTCCAGCGTCACGGGTCCATAGTTGTGCCCGCCGTTGGTGATCGGCTTGCTCTCACCCTTGAGCGTGAACGTGTCGCCGTTGAACCGGTCGGTGAGGGAGGCGCCATCGCGCAGCCCCGCCACCAGAGCCCACGGCTTGAAGGTCGAGCCGGCCGCTCGGGGAGTGACCGCGTAGTTGGTGAAGTCGGAGGTGTAGTCCGGCCCGCCGTACATGGCCAGGATCGCGCCCGTCCCGGTGTCGATCGACGCGATCGCCGGGTGGTAATAGTTCGGGTCCTGGTTCTGTGCCTTGGCGATCCTGGCTGCCTGATCCTGCGCGGCGGCCACGGCGGCGTCCTGCAGCCGCTTGTCGATCGTCGTCGTGATCCGCAGGCCACCGCCTTGGATCTGAGCCTCATCGAAGCCGGCCGCCTTCAACTCCTCCTGCACCAACTTCAGCAGGTGCCCCTTGGGCCCGCCCCAGCGCGACTCGGCCGAATCGAGGGTCGGGAAGTCCGGCAGCGTGGTGTAGAGCTCCGCGCGCTGATCCTCGGTGATGTACTTCAGCTTCACCATCTGGTTCAAGACGTACTGGTAACGCTCCATCAGGTCGCTGCGCTGCGCCTCGCCGCGCCCCGGGTCGAGGTTGTTCGGGGAGTTGATGATGGCCGTCAGCGCCACCGACTGAGCCAGGTCGAGATCCTTGGCGTCGATCCCGAAATAGGCCTGCGAGGCGGCCTGGATGCCGTAGGCGCCCCGCCCGAAGTAGACCGCGTTCAGGTACCGCTCGAGGATGTCCTCCTTGGACAGTTCCTGACCGATCTTCAGCGCGACCAAGATCTCGGTGAGCTTCCGGGTGAACGTCTTGTCCTGGGTCAGGTACATGACCTTGACGTACTGCTGGGTGATCGTCGAGCCACCCACCGCGTCACCGGGGCCCACCAGGGACGCGGCGGCGCGCATGAGGCCGGGAATCGAGATGCCCGGATCGTCCCAGAAGGTCTCGTTCTCGCCCGCGACCACTGCCTGCTTGGCCGTCTCAGGCATCTCGGACAAGGGGATGGAAACGCGGTTCTGCACCGCGAACGTGCTCATCTGCTCCTGGCCGTCGGCGTAATAGACGCTGGTGAGGTTGGTCTCGAAGTCCGTGTTCGGGTTCGGGATGCCTTGCCGGGCGTAGAGGACGCCGAAGACACCGGCACCGATCACGGCGAGCGCGATGATCAAGATGACAATCCACTTGAGGATGGACAGCACGATGCGCCCAGGCGTCCGGCGCTTCCGACCGGTCGAACGCGACGCGCGCGGGGCCGTCCCTTGGCTGTGATTAGTCATGCTGGTCCTCGACGAGTCTGCGCCCATGCGATGGCGCTGGGCGGTGGAGACCGTACCCCGGGACGGGCGCGATCATGCGGTCGGCAGCCGACGGAAGCCGCCGCGTCTCGGGGACACGGCGGCTCCGGCATCGGCCGGGTCGAGAGCGGCGCGGGGGCCGCGAGCCGGGGCGATGAACCCCTGCGCGCGGCCAGCACACACCGGCTCACCTGACGACCACATACACCCAGAATAGGTGCAACGCGCGATGGCCCGCAGAATCGCTGCCGCTGGCGACGTCAAGCGCGACACTCGGACACGGGTCAGGAGACCTGGTGTTCGGCCTCCACGGGCTGGGCGTCGCGCCGTTCCGCACGGCGGTTGGCGATCAGGCTCGTGATCGTCACGATGACGAGGATGCCGACGATGACGCCCAGCGAGGCGAGCGTCGGGACGGTCGGCACCCAGGCCCAGACGCCGTGGGCCCAGTGCAGCACCAACTTGACGCCGATGAAGGCCAAGATGATCGCCAGCCCGTAGCTGAGGTGGACCAGCTTGGCCAAGACCCCCTGCAGGACGAAGTAGAGGGCTCGCAGCCCCAGCAGGGCGAACGCGTTGGTCACGAACACCAGGTAGGGGTCGCCGGTGATGCCATAGACGGCGGGAACCGAGTCGATGGCGAACATGATGTCGGTGGCCAGGATGGCGATGGTGACGACCGCCAGCGGCGTCAGCGCGCGACGACCGGCCTCGCGGACGATCATCTTGGTACCGCGGTAGTCCTCGGTGACAGGCCAGAACCGGCGGATGAGCCGCACGATCTTCAGCTCGGACACGTCGGTGTCGTGGCCTTCACCCTGGGCGTCGCGCCAGACCTTGACGGCCGTGGCGAGCAGGATCAGGCCGAAAAACAAGAAGGTGATCGAGAACTGGGCGATCAGCGTCGCCCCGACGGCGATGAAGATGGCGCGCAGCACCAGGGCGCCGGCCACCCCGATTAGGAGGACGCGCTGCTGGAGTTCCTTGGGCACGGCGAAGCCGGACAGGATGAGCATGAACACGAAGAGGTTGTCGACCGACAGCGACTTCTCGACCAGGTAGCCGGTGTAGTACTCCAGCCCGATCTGACCCCCGTGCTGGACGAGGAGATAGACGCCGAACAGCACGGGCAGCGCGATGTAGAAGATCGACCAGCCGATGGCCTCCTTCATCGAGACCTCGTGGGGGCGGCGCGTGATGATGAAGTCGAGGACGAACAAGGCGATGACGCCGCCGATGGTCCACGCCCATAGGGCGGGGGTGCCGATGGTGTCCAGCCCGGTTTCGAGCGGCAGAAGATACGGGTGCACAGGGGCTCCTCAGATCGTGAACGGTCTGAGGTCTCCTTCACCCTGATCGGGTGCTCACGTCGAGAACGATCTGCATCGTTCGGAATGTCCGACGGAGGCTTATGAAGTACTCCCCTCGACATCGAGAGTACCGAGCGTCCCCCGCGTCCCGCAACCTGATTGACCGGGCAACTACATCGGCTCGGCTCCGCTCGGGGGGCCGGGCGAGCGCCGGGTGGTCGATCTCAGCGGTCGCCAGTGAGGATCGATGCCGCCACGGACCCCGGGTCGAGCGTGAGGCGGCGGAGCCGCTGGGCGTTCAGTGCCACGACGATGGTGGACGCGGACATCAGCAGGGCGCCGACGCTCATGGGCATCACGACTCCGATCGGGGCGAGGACGCCCGCCGCCAGCGGAACGGTGACGAGGTTGTATCCGGCCGCCCACCACAGGTTCTGGCGCATGATGCGGTAGCTCGACTGGGACAGCCGGATCACCGACAGGACGGCGCGCGGGTCGTCGGAGGCCAGGATCCCCCCCGCCGAGCTGATCGCGACCTCGGTGCCCGCCCCGATCGCCAGCCCCACATCGGCCTGGGCGAGCGCGGGGGCGTCGTTGACGCCGTCCCCGACCATGGCCACGCGACGACCTTGGCCCTGCAGCGCCGCGACGCGTCCGGCTTTGTCGCCGGGCCGGACCCCCGCGATGACGTGGTCGATGCCCAGGTCGGCGGCGACGGCCTGGGCCACGGCCTCGGCGTCGCCGGTGACCATGCCGACCTCCACCCCGAGGCGGTGCAGGGCCGCGATGGCTTCGCGGGACTCGGGGCGCACCGCGTCCGCGAGCCGCAGGGCACCCACCACGGCGTCCCCACGCAGGACGTGCAGGATGATCGCGCCCTCGTCTGACCACTGCGCCGCGACCTCGCGGGGGGAGGCGCCACGCTCCTCCAGCAGGCGGGGTCCGCCCACCCGCACGACCTGTCCTTCCACCGTGGCGCTCACGCCGACGGCGGGCGAGGAGGCGAAGCCGGTGGCGGCCGGGACGCTCACCCCCGCCTCGGAGGCGGCGGTCACGATGGCCGCGGCCAGCGGGTGCTCGCTACCTGCCTCGGCGGCCGCGGCCCAGGCGAGCACCTGATCGGCGGTGACACCCTCGGCCGGATCGACGGCGGTGACGCCGGGGCGTCCTCGGGTGAGGGTGCCGGTCTTGTCGAACAGGACGACGTCGACGGTGCGCATCGCCTCCAGGGCGAGCCGGTCCTTCACGAGGATCCCCGCCCGGGCGGCCTTCTCGGTCGACAGTGACACGACCAGCGGGATCGCGAGGCCCAGGGCGTGCGGGCAGGCGATGACGAGGACGGTGATGGCGCGCTCCAGCGCTCCCCCGGGCTGGCCGAGCGCCAGCCACACCACGACGGTGACGACCGCCGCGCCCAGGGCGTACCAGAACAGCCAACCGGCGGCCCTGTCGGCGAGCCGCTGGGTTGTCGAGGAGGACGCCTGCGCGTCCGCCACGAGCTTGCGAATGCCCGCCAAGGTGGTGTCGTCGCCGACCGCGGTGACTCTGACCCGGACCCCGGAATCGGTGGCGATGGTGCCCGCGACGACGCGGTCGCCCGAGCCGCGCTGGACCGGGACGGACTCGCCGGTGACCATCGACTCGTCGAAGGCGGCCGTGCCGTCGACGATGACGCCGTCGGCGGGGACGGAGGCCCCGGGGCGCACCACGACGACGTCGTCGAGGCGCAGGCCGGCGGGGGCGACGGTGACGATCTGATCGCCCTCGACGCGTTCGGCCTCATCGGGCAGCAGCGCGGCCAGTGAGTCGAGCGCGGACGACGTCTCGGCGAGGGAGCGCATCTCCAGCCAGTGCCCCAGCAGCATGATGACGACCAGCAGGGCCAGTTCCCACCAGAAGCTGAGGCTCTCAGTGATGAGTCCGAGGCGGGACGCCCAGGAGGCGAGGAAGGCGGTGGTGATCGCGAGCGCGACCAGCGTCATCATGCCGGGCTTGCGCGAGCCGATCTCCGAGAATGCGCCGGTGAGGAAGGGGCGCCCGCCCCAGGCGTACATGACGGTGCCGAGCACGGGCGCGACCCAGCCGAGCCAGGCGGCGTCGGGGAACGGGTAGCCGAGCAGGTGGGCGAACATGGGATCGAGCAGCACGGTCGGGACGGCGAGCGCGAGCATGATCCAGAACAGCCGCCGGAACATGGCGGCGTGGTGGGCCATGTGACCCATGCCCCCGCCGCCATGGTTCATCGCGGTGTGGTCCATCCCTGCGTGATTCATGGCGCCGTGACCCATCGCGGCGTGATCCATCGCTGCGTGACCCGGGTGACCCTCCGCTGCGTGATCCATTGCTGCGTGACCCGGGTGGCTCGCCCCTGCGTGCTCCGTCCCCGCGGGGTCGGTGCTCGCGTGGTTCATCGCGGCGTGGGCACCGCGCTCAAGGGGTGTCGGGGCGTCATGGGCTGATTCGTGGCTGCTTCCCATAGCCGCCACGGTACCCCCGAGGGGTATCTAGACAAGAGCGAGTGGCCGCCCTCGCGCGGGTCGCTCTCCGACGTCGGTCATCGACCGGGCAAGGAGGCCGGAGCTGCCACTCCGGTCGCCGCGCGAGGGCGCTCCCACCCCCGTGCGGGCTCAGCGCCCGAAGATCTTCGACAGCAGCCCGGTGGACGGCTCGTCGGCGTGCCCGGGGCAGCGCTGCCCCGCCGGGACGCCGCGCATGACCTGGTCGACGTGCTGGCCGCAGCCGGCCCAGGTGGTCTTTCCGCACTTCTTACAGGCGACAGCTCGACACATGGTGGTTCTCCTTGACGTGGTTTGTTCGGGTGGTGCGAACGCGGGCGCTCAGGCCAGCGTCATGAAGAGCTTCTCGAGCTCTTCGGTCGTGATGCCGTCCTCGGCGAGGGCGGACTCGGGATCGGCGACGCAGTCCTTCATGGCGGTCGCGATGATGGCGAAGCCGGCGCGATCCAGGGCGCTGCTCACTGCGGCGAGCTGCGTCACGACGTCGCGGCAGGGCAATTCCCGCTCAACGGCGTTGATCACGGCGTCCAACTGTCCGCGGGCGCGGCGCAGGCGGTTCAGGATCCGGCGGGCGTTCTCGGGATCGTTCGTGGCCATCGTGATGCCTTTCGGTGGAGGGACGGGGTCAGGAGAGCCGGTGTCGGCTCGCCTAGGCTCCCACGGCGAGCAAAGCGGTGGCGCGATCGCCCAGGGTGGCGCGCAGCGTCAGCATGCCGCCGGACAGCGAGGCGGAGTCGAAGCCGGCCTGGGTCAGGACGCGGTGCGCGATGGCCGATCGGACGCCGGACGCGCACAGCACCCGCACCGGACGCCCGCCCGCGGCCGCGCGCACCTCGTCGAGGCGTTCGCGCAACTGCGTGTGCGGGATGTTCAGGGCGCCCGGGATCGCCCCGGTGGCGACCTCGGTGGCGCTGCGGGCGTCCAGGAGGAGCGCCTGCTCGCGGACGGCGTCCAGATCCTCGGCGTACCACAGTCGCAGCGTCTGGTTGAGGACGTTCTCCCCGACCATGCCCGCGAGGTTGACCGGGTCTTTGGCCTGGCCGTAGGGCGGGGAGTAGGACAGGTCGAGGTCGATCAGGTCGGTGACGCTCAGCCCCCCTCGCATCGCGGTGGCGAGCACGTCGATGCGCTTGTCGACGCCGTCGGTGCCGACGGCCTGCGCGCCGAGCAGCAGTCCGTCCTGGGCGCGGACGTGGACGACGAGGTGGATCTGCGTCGCGCCCGGGTAGTACCCGGCGTGCTGGTTGGGGTGCAGGTGGAGCGTCACGTACTCCAGCCCGGCGGCGTCCAGGGCGGCGCGGTTGGCGCCGGTGAGGGCGGCGGTGAGCGATCCGACGCGGACGATGGCCGTGCCGAGCGGCGCCGGGATCGGCCGGGCCTGCTCGGGGCGCAGGATCGCGTCGGCGACGAGGCGCCCGGCGCGGTTGGCGGGGCCCGCGAGGGCGACCGGACGGACGGCCTCGGTGACGGCGTCCACGCTGGCGGTGGCGTCCCCGACGGCCCACACCCCCTCCAGGGAAGTACGGCCGTGCGCATCGACGAGCATCGCGCCGCGCTCGCAGGCCACCCCGGCGGCCTCGAAGGCGGCCGTGTCGGGGCGCACGCCGACGGACAAGACGATGAGGTCGGCCGGGACGCGGCTGCCGTCGGCCAGGACGACGGCGTCGCGCCCGCCTTCTGGCTCGATGGCGGTGGCGGCGACGCCTGCGCGCACGTCGATGCCAAGCGCGGCCAGTTCCGCGGTGACCAGGGTGGCCAGTTCGGATTCCAGCGGCGGCAGCACGTGCGGGGCCAGTTCGACGATGGTGACGTTGAGGCCCTGGTGGGCGAGCGCCTCGGCGGCCTCCAGCCCGATGAACCCGGCGCCCAGGACGACGGCGTCACGGGCCCCAGCCTCGACGCCGTCGCGCAGGGCGAGGGCGTCTTCGACGGTGCGCAGCGTCCGGACGCGCGGGGAGTCGATGCCGGGGATCGGCGGGACGACGGCGCGCGCCCCGGGGGCCAGCACGAGGGCGTCGTAGTCGAGCTCGGCCACCCCGTCGGGGGTGTTGACGGTGACGACCTTGCGGTCGGCGTCCAGGCCAGTGACATCGTGGCGGGTACGGACATCGAGGTCGAGGGCGGCCCGCAGCGACGCGGGGGTCTGGACGAGCAGCGCGCCCGGGTCGGTGATCTCGCCGCCGACGTAGTAGGGCAGCCCGCAGTTGGCGAACGAGACGTGCTCGCCGCGTTCGAGAACGACGATCTCGGCCGCTTCGTCGAGGCGGCGGGCGCGCGCCGCGCAGCTCATGCCGCCCGCGACGCCACCCACGATCACGATCTTCATCGGGCAGCCCTCTGGGCGTGGCGGGCGGACGCATCGGCGACGCGCGGGGCGCGGGCGGCCTCGCGGCCACAGGAAGACTTCATGGCTCGAACTATACCCCCGGGGGTATCTGATCCCAAACCTGACACCCCCGCGGGGCAAGGCCAGCAGGTTCCTGCGAGAGCGTCCTGGGATGGGGACGCACGTAGACTCACCGGCAATGAACTGGCGACTCCGCTCCCCGCAGCCGCCGCGCCACCTGGTGCGCGGCGTCCTCGCCGCGCTCGCCGTGGTGTTCGGGCTGCTGGCGATGCATGGTTTCGGCACCCACGGGTTGGGCCACGGCTCCCACGCGGACCCGCCGCTGCCCACCGCACCCCTGGCATTCGCCGAGCCCGGCGTCGGGGCACATCATGGCCCGCAGACGCCCGCCGCGGAGTCGAGCGACGCGCGTTCTCCCGCTGCCGCTTCACAGTCGGCCGGCCAGCCCATCCTCGGCGAACTGGCCATGGTCGCGGCCTGCGTGGTGGTGCTGCTCCTGATGACGCCCTGGGGACTGCCGCAGGTTCGCCTGATGGCATCGCGACCGCGCCGCGTCGTGCGGGGCTGGATCTCCTCCACCAGCACCCGCCCCGACGGCGCCCCACCGTCCCTCCACACCTTGTGCATCAGCCGGACCTGACGGCGAGCCCGATGGGCCGGACGCCGCTGCGTCTGGCACGTCTCTCCGCGCCGACGCGACCGTCGGCCTGTCTACCGGTTCGACCACCACAAGGAGTTTCACCATGAAGGCAATCCCTGCGGCCCTGGCCGCCCTCACCCTGATCGCCATGCCCGTCCTGGCCGGCTGCACCGCCACCACCACCCCGGCGACGTCGCCCGCTTCGGCGTCACCGTCGACCTCAGCGGTGGCGTTCAACGACGCGGACGCGATGTTCGCGTCGATGATGATCCCCCACCACGAGCAGGCCATCGAGATGTCGGACATGATCCTCAGCAAGGAAGGCGTCGACCAGCGCGTCATCACCTTGGCCGAGCAGATCAAGGCGGCCCAGGCCCCCGAAATCGCGACGCTGCGCGGTTGGCTGTCCGCCTGGAACGTCAACGAGTCGGGCATGAGCCACGGCGGGCACGACGGCGGCATGATGTCGGATGGCGATCTCGCCGCCCTGAAGGCCGCCTCCGGCGCAGAGGCGTCCCGGCTGTTCCTGGGCCAGATGATCGTCCATCACGAAGGGGCCGTCACGATGGCGCAGAGCGAGGTGGACGGGGGTCAGAACCCGGACGCCATCGCCTTGGCCCGAGAGATCATCGCCGCGCAGACCACCGAGATCCAGACGATGCGCGACCTCCTCACCGCCCTGTAGCTGAACCCATCACCGCCGCGTCCGCATCACCGCCGTGCCCGAATGGCAGGCATGGCTGAATCACCGGCGCAGCGGAGTCGGAGCCGGTCACAGGCGTCGTGGGCTCAGCACCGGCGGCGGCCGTGCGTCACATGGACGCGTCGGCCGTCGCCGTCTCAGCGCCCTCGCGCACCGGTCCGACCCGGACCGCGTCGGCGGCGGGAAGACCGAGCTCGACGGCGACCCCGCCGACGCTGATCTGGACGGCCGCGGCGGCGGGGTTCACGCCGGTGACGGTGAGCCGGGTCCCCACCCAGATGCCGTGTTCGCTGAGGTAGCGCAGGATGTCGGGTGAGCGGTCCGAGACGCGCAGCACCCGTACTTGGGCGCCGGTGGCCACATCGCTGAGAGCCTGGCTGCGGTCGGTGGGGACGCGTCCCTCGGCGTCCGGGATGGGATCGCCGTGCGGGTCGTGGGTGGGGTGGCCGAGGGCGGCGTCCATCCGGTCGATGACCAGGTCGGAGACGGCGTGCTCCAGCTGGTGGGCTTCCTCGTGGACCTGATCCCAGGACAGCCCCAGGCGCTCCACGAGATAGGTCTCCACGATGCGGTGACGCCGGACGATGTCGAGGGCGATGGTCCGCCCGGCGTCAGTCAGGTCGATGCTGCCGTACGGCTCATAAGAGATGTAGCCGTCGCGGGCGAGCCGCTTCAGGTTCGCCGACACGGTCGAGGGCGTCACGCCGAGCTGGGCGGCCAGGTCGGTCGTCGCCGGCTGTTCGCCGGGCAATTCGCGGGCCTTCCAGATGAGGGTGACGTAGTCCTCGACCATGCGGCTCACCGGAGCGGGATTCACCGGGTCATCCTAGGCGTGAGCACCCACGACGTTCGACGGCTCGTCGTCGTCGCTGGACTCCCGCTCGATCCGCCGGAACGGCGCGGTCAGCGTCGGGACGATGTCGCGGCGGTGAGCGATGAAGAAGCCGAGGGCGAGCACGACGTGGATCGCGCTGAGCACGTAGCGGCCCGTGGTGTCGGTGACGAAGAACTAGCCGGCGAACAGGGTGGCCAGGCCGAGCGCGGACCACCAGTGGAACCGCAGCGCGATGATGATGGCGACGCCGAGCAGCGTCTGGGTGGCGGTGAGGGTGAACTCCTCGACCTGGCGGGCATCCAGCACGAGTTCGGTGGGGCCGCCGCCGAGCAGGTGGGCGACGGGCAGCGATCCGACGAGCAGGCTCCACTGGTTGACCTTCGAGGCGATCAGCGTCCCGATGGCGGCCGCGCCCTTGCCGCGGAGGGCGAACAGCACGGCGATGATGAACTCGGGTGCTTCAGAGGCGAGCGGGGCGAGCCACTGCACGAGGAAGTAGCTGTCGATGCCGAGGGCCGACCCGGAGGCGACCAGGGCGTCGGCGAACGGTTCCGCCGAGGACAAGATGACGGCCGCGGAGCCCAGGAACATGGCGACGACGAGGATGCGCCGCGGCCGGGTGTCCATGCCCGCGATGAGCGCGGACGCCCCCACGAACTCTTCCTCCTCCTCGTCGTGCACCTGCCCGGCCCGCCACAGGTGCAGGCCGAAGATGACGATCAGGCCGATGCCGAACCACAGCGGGATCGCACCGAACAGCGGGATGGCGAAAGCGAGGATGCCGAGGATCGCCAGGACGCCGATGTCGAGCCGGCTGTCGTTGGGGAGCTGCAGGAAGTGGGGCGCTACGGCACCCTTCTGCCGGGCGACGCGCCGGGCGACGACGAGGGCCACGATGACGACCAGCGGCCAGCCGAAGCCGAGCAGGAGCCGGTTGGAGCCGGTCATGTTCGCGGCGGCGTAGTGCAGGTAGGACGGGTCAGTGCCGGAGCGGTAGGCGTAATAGAGGTCGACGGCGTACTCGGGGAGGACTGCGATCAGGGCGAGCAGCGCGATCGCGAGCGCGCCGGAGATGTCCTTCTGGGCGGCCTCGGCGGCCCAGGCGAGCAGGAACGCGGACGCGACGACCGCGGCCCCGAAGATGAGGACGTCCGCGACCGGGGAGAACTCGATCCCCAGGATCCGCATGGTGACGGCGGGCGCGGCGATGAGAAGACACAACAGAATGCGGCGGGTGAGTGCGGCAGGCATGAGACGGCTCCGGTGAGGGGCGCGCGCCGAGGGACGCTGCCCTCGGCCACGACGATATGGCCGAAGGTCTCGTTCGCCTCGATTCGAGGTGCTACGCCGGGCGACCCGTTGATCGCCAGCATGTCGACGCACCGCGTCCGCGCGTGAGCACGAACGGAACTACTCCCCTTCTGCTTCAGCTTCTCCGACGGCTCCTGGGTGTGTCCACGCACACCGTGATGTTTGAATCGTCACACATTCTCTGCGCGTCCGGCCGGGCAGCAACCCCCGCCTGGAAGTAAGGCCACCAGATACACATAGTGCACTTGGCGTGCACTATGCTGCACGATATGGAGGATGAGGCGACGACGCTGGCGCACGCCATCGGCGCCCGGGTGCGCCACGAGCGCACCACCCGCGGCTGGACGCTGGACCAACTCTCCGCTGCCGCCGGAGTCAGTCGCAGGATGCTCGTCAACGTCGAACAGGGCGAGGCCAACCCCAGCGTCGGGACGCTGCTGCGCCTGGCAGAGTCCCTGGGCCTTGGACTGCCCGCACTGGTCGAACCGCCTCGCACCCAGACGACCCGGATCACCCGCAACGGCGACGGCGCCGTCCTGTGGCGGGGGGCCTCCGGCGGCTCCGGCGTCCTGGTGAGCGTGACGCAGCACCCCGACGTGATCGAACTGTGGGAGTGGCGTCTGGAGCCGGGCGAGCGGCACGCCAGCGAGGCGCACCGCGACGGGACTCGCGAACTCCTGCACGTTCACGAGGGGAGGCTCACGGTCGAGGTCGAGGGCGCCACGCTCGACCTGAACACCGGCGACTCCCTGGCCTTCCACGGCGACCTTCCCCATGCCTACGCCACCACCGGCAGCAGTCCCACCCGGTTCTCCCTCGCGGTGTACGAGCCGCGAGTCGGCGAACCTCGACGAACGGAGCATCACCGTGCCTGAAGCCTTGTCCGCAGCAGAGTTCCTTGCCCGCAGCCGCGTCGACGCCGACGTGTTCGCGCTGCGTCCTGACTACCGCGCGCTGCTGCTCGTCGCCGAAGGTCTCGACCCCGCCACCGCGGATCCAGCACAGCGGGCGCGCGTCGACGGCCTGGTCGCGGCCGCCGAGGAGCACGCCCGCACCGTGCTGGAGGCAACCCCCGTGGATCAGGTGCCGCACATCGCGTCCTGGCGGGACGCCTACCGGGCGTTCGGGTCGAAACCGCAGCGCACCCGCAACAGCGTCGAGGCGCTGACCCGACGCGCTCCGGGCGGCCTGCCCCGCGTCAACACGCTGACCGACGCCTACAACGCCATCTCCGTCCTGCATCAGATCCCCCTGGGCGGGGAGGACATGACCCGCTACGACGGCCCGGCCAGGCTGGCGCGGGCGACCGGGGAGGAAGACTTCGACACCGCGGCCGACGGCGCGCCGGTGATCGAGCACCCCGAGCCGGGAGAGGTGATCTGGCGCGACGACCGTGGCGTGACGTGCCGGCGCTGGAACTGGCGACAGTGCCGGCGGACGGCACTCACCGACCAGACGCACACCGCGCTGTTCATCCTCGACGCCCTCGCTCCGCTCACCGATGCCGACGTGCTGGCGGCGGGCGACGCCCTGGCGTCCGCGCTGAGCGGGCTGGGCCCCGACGTGCAGATCACCCGGCGGCTGCTCGCCGGCTAGCGCCGACCGGCGCCGCAGGAGGGCGGCGTCTCGGGGGACGCGACACGGCCCGGCCCTCGTGGGGACCGGGCCGCGCAGGAGGGGTGTCAGTACGCGACGGAGACGTGCTCGCGGACGTGCTCGCCGGAGTCGATCAGGTCAGCGACGGCCAGGCCGAAGTCGGCCCCGGAGATCGCGGACTTGCCGTTCTCGTCGAACAGCGCCACCTCGCCGCCGAGGCGGTAGGTGCCGGTGGCCTCGCTGGGGGCATACGAGCCGAACTCGCCGGCCGGGCTGACGAACGTCCAGGACAGGTCGGCGGGGGCGTCAGTGCTCAGCCACTCACGGAAGCCGTCCATCTCCTTCGCCTCGGCGGCGAACTCGGCGGGGATGTCGCCGTCGGCGAAGCGCGGGGCGTCCGGAGCCGGGCGCAACGAGCCGAACCCGCCGATCACGATCAGCCGCACGCCCTGGGCTGCGGCGTCGGCGGCGAGCTGCCGGTAGGCGGCACCGAGGCGTCCGGCGTTGTCGCCGCGCGGGGACAGGGCCGCGACGACCACGTCCGCACCCGCGATCGCCTGCGCGGTGTCCGGGCCGAGCGAGCCCTGGATGTAAGTGACGCCCTCCAGCGGTTGGGCGGGGGCCGTGCGGCTGACGACGGTGACGTGGTTGCCGCGGGCGGCGGTCTGGGCGGTGATGTTGGCGCCGGCGTAGCCGGTCCCGCCGAAGACGGTGACGTTGGTCATGTGGGGTTTCCTTTCGAGGTTTCTCTGGCGATTCGCACCGCCACTGGTTACTGTAGGTGACCAGGTATCTACAGGGAAGAAGGCACTTTTCGGTGACTACCCTCGCGACGACGAACGACCACGCCTCACTCGGCAACCCGTACGACGAGGGCTGCCCGACCCGGCACATCCTCGACCGGATCGGCGACCGTTGGACGGTGCTCATCATCGGCGCCCTCGGCGCCGGGACGCTCCGGTTCAACGAGCTGCGCCGCCGCGTCGAGGGCATCTCCCAGAAGATGCTCACCCAGACGCTGCGGGAGCTGGAGCGGGACGGGATCGTGCACCGCACCGTCCACCCGGAGGTTCCCGTGCGCGTCGAGTACCGGCTCACGGAGTCCGGCGAAAGCCTGCGCGGCCCGCTGCGCGCCCTGGAGGAGTGGTCCATCGAGCACCTGGGCAGCGTGCTGGCCGACCA
>NZ_DAIOIA010000051.1:18133-19520 GCF_036744435.1 Propioniciclava sp.
CACGGCGTCCCCATCGCGATCAAGGACGAGAACGACGTCGCCGGGCTGCCGACGGCCTACGGCGGAGCGGCCTTCACCACTCCGGCCGCCCGCGACGGCGAGATCGTGCGGCGCCTGCGGGCCGCGGGCGCGGTCATCATCGGCAAGACGCGGATGCCCGAGTTCGGGATCTGGCCCTACACCGAGACCAGCGCGAACGGCTACACGCGCAACCCCTGGAACCCGCTGCGCTCCCCCGCCGGCTCCAGCGGCGGTACGGCCACGGCGGTGGCGTCCGGCATGGTCCCTGCGGGCATCGGCGGCGACGGCGGCGGCTCGATCCGGCTGCCGTCCTCGTGGTGCGGACTATTCGGGCTGAAGTGCCAGCGCGGCCGCACGTCGGCGTCGCCTGCCACGCACCTGTGGCGCTCCCTGGGCGTGATCGGCCCGCTGACGCGCACCGTCGAGGACAGCGCCCTAATCTACGACGTCCTCACCGGGAACCTGCCCACCGACGCCTGGACCGCGGACCCGCTGCCGGAAACCCTCACGCAGGCCTATCGCTCCGAGCCTCGGTCGCTGCGGATCGCCGTGACGCACCGAGGCGGGGTCCGGGGGCTGCGCGCCGACGACGAAACCCTCGCCGCCCTCGACGCGACCGCCACCGCGTTGCGCTCGCTCGGCCACAGCGTCACCGAGACGGATCCGCCGTTCCCGAACGTCTCGCTGCCGTTCACCGTGCAGGTCGCCGCCGGCGTGTCCGACGAGGCGGCCCGCGCCGAGCACCCCGCCCTCCTCGAACACCGGACGCGGACGCTGCTGCGGCTCACCGCCCCGCTGCGCGGTCGGGTCGCGTGGGCGGAGAAGGCAGGTATCGAGGCGGGACGCCGCTTCGCGGACACCTTCTTCTCCCGCTTCGACCTGATCCTCATGCCGACCACCGCGTCCGCCGCCGTTCCTGTTGGGCAGCTCGACGGGGTCGGCGCCGTGGCGGCTTCGCAGCGTTCCACCCAGGAATCCGGCTTCACCGCCCTGTGGAACGTGCTCGGCAATCCGGCCGCGGCGATCCCGTCCGGGTTCTCGCGCGACGGCCTCCCGCTGAGCGTGCAACTGGTGGGCGGCCCGAACGCCGAACCAGACCTGATCCGGGTCTCGGCGCAACTGGAGCGCACCCGGCCCTGGGCCGACCGGCGGCCGCCGATCTCCTGAGGCGCCGCGCGTTCTCGCCGTTGACCGGTCCGGCGCTCTGCGGGCTCTCGGTCAGTTGATGATCTGGGCGTCGGGGTTGGCGCGCAGGGCTGCGATGCGGTCGCGCCAGTCCTGCAGCGCCTCGGGGGTGAGCCGCTCCCAGTCCGTCACCTCACGGACCACCCGCAACGGCTCCCGGGTGCGGTAGGAGCGGGTCGGG
>NZ_DAIOIA010000052.1:0-2644 GCF_036744435.1 Propioniciclava sp.
CCCTGCGCCGGTGGCGCGGCCTACAGCCCGGCGCTGACGGACTTCATCATCCAGACGCGCAAGGGCCACATGTTCATCACGGGCCCGAGCGTCATCGCGCAGGTCACCGGTGAAAAGGTCACCCAGGACGCCCTGGGCGGCGCGGACGCCCACATGAGCGTCTCCGGCGTCAACCACTTCGTGGCCGACAGCGACGAGCAGGCGATCCTGATCGCCAAGAAGCTGCTCAGCTTCCTGCCGCAGAACAACACCGAGGACGCCCCGATCGTCGACCCCGACCCCTACGTGGAGCCGGACGAGGCGATGCTCGACATCGTCCCGACCGACGGGCAGAAGGGCTACGACGTCCGCGAGGTCATCGCCCGCCTGGTCGATCACCAGGACTTCCTGGAGGTCCAGGCCGGCTACGCCAAGAACATCGTGGTGGGCTTCGCCCGGATCAACGGCCGCAGCGTCGGCATCGTCGCGAACCAGCCCGCCGTCATGGCAGGCGTCCTCGACATCAACGCCTCCGACAAGGCGAGCAAGTTCATCCGGTTCTGCAACGCGTTCAACATCCCGCTGGTCACCCTCGTCGACGTCCCCGGCTTCCTGCCCGGCGTCGCGCAGGAGCACGGCGGCATCATCCGCCACGGCGCCAAGATGCTGTACGCCTACTCGGCCGCCACCGTCCCGAAGATCACCGTCGTGCTCCGCAAGGCCTACGGCGGCGCCTACCTGGCGATGTGCTCCAAGGACCTGGGTGCCGACGACGTGTTCGCGTGGCCGACCGCCGAGATCGCCGTCATGGGTGCCGAGGGTGCCGCGTCGGTGGTGTTCAAGCGCGAGATCGAGAACGCCGAGGATCCTGCCGCGAAGCGCGTGGAACTGGTCGACGAGTACCGCAACACGTTCTCGACGCCGTTCGTGGCCGCTTCCCGCGGTCTGGTCGACGACATCATCAGCCCCGAGGACACCCGCCGCAAGGTGGCCATGTCCTTGGAGATCCTGGTGAACAAGCGCGAACTGCGTCCCGCCAAGAAGCACGGCCTCGGGCCGGTCTGATCGGGGGAGAGATGTCCGAAGACGTCAACGTCGAACTGCTCGAAGCCGTCAAGGCGCTCACGTCCCGGGTTGAAGAACTCGAGACCGAGATCAAGAGCATTCAGCTGCTCAACGCGCAGAACGTGCCGGAGGAGACCATGGTGGCCATCGCGGCCGCCGTGGCCGCCTACCTCGGTCACCGCGCCAAGCGCCGCCAGGCGCACTTCACCCGTTCGGGCTCGTGGCAGAGCACGACCCGTCGGTCCCAGCACGTCCACGCGCCGCTGCACCTGCGGTGATTCGAAAGGCACACTCATGAAGCTCAAGGTGACCGTCAACGGCATCCCCTACGACATCGACGTAGAGGTGCAGGAAGAGGAGTCGATGCCCATCGGCTCCATCGTGATCGGCGGGGGCGCGGGTGCCAGCAACGCGGTGCCCAGCTCCGCCTCGGTGCAGGCCACCTCGGCCAACGCCGTCACCGCGCCGCTGTCCGGCACGGTGGCGCGCATCCTGGTCGAGGAAGGCGAGGAGATCGAGGCCGGCCAGGTGCTCTGCGTCCTGGAGGCCATGAAGATGGAGACCGAGATCACCGCCCCGCAGGCGGGCAAGGTCGAGCGGATCCTCGTCAGCAAGGGCGGCTCCGTCGCCGGCGGCGAAGCGCTCATCGAGCTGGGTTAGTTCCCAACCCACCACGGCAGCGGCCGCCCTCCTACGTGGAGGGCGGCCGCTGCCGCGTTCGGGGCGATCAGTTGCGGTACTGGGTGTTGGCGAAGGTGTCCGGGTCGGGGTAGAGCCGGTTGCCCGCCTCCAGGCCGTCGATGGCGGCGATCTCGGCGTCGCTCAGTGCGAAGTCGAAGATCGCGAAGTTCTCCTGGATGCGGGCCGGGGTGTTGGACTTCGGGATCGCGATGCGGCCTTCCTGCAGGTGCCAGCGCAGGACGACCTGGGCGGGGGTCACCTCGTGGGCGGTGGCGATCTCGATGATGGCGGGCAGGGACAGGTCTTCGCCCTGGCCGATGGGGCCGTAGGCCTCGGGGACGACGCCGTGGGCGCGGCTGGCCTCCTGCGCGGCGACCTGCTGCAGCGTGGGGTGGATCTCGAACTGGTTGACGGCGGGGACGACGTCGGAGTTCTCGATCAGGTCGGCGAGGTGGTGGGGCAGGAAGTTGGAGACGCCGATCGCCCGGACGGCACCGTCGGCGTACAGCTTCTCGAACGCCTTCCAGGTCTCGGTCGCCAGGCCACGGCTGGGGACCGGCCAATGCACGAGGTACAGGTCGACCACGTCGACGCCGAGGGCGGCGCGGCTCTCCTCGAAGGCCTTCAGCGCGTTGTCGTAGCCCTGATCCCCGTTGCGGAGCTTCGTGGTGACGAAGACGGACTCCCGGGGCAGGCCGGACGCCTTCAACGCGGCGCCCACGCCTGCTTCGTTGTAGTACCCGGCGGCCGTGTCGATGTGCCGGTAGCCGACGGCCAGCGCCTCCTCGGTGACCTTCTGGGTCTCCTCGACGCTGACCCGGAAGGTCCCGAAGCCGAGCTGGGGGATCTGGATGCCGTTGTTGAGTTCGATGAGGGGTTGAGTGCTCATGCGCCAACCCTAGTGGTGGTCGCTTCAACC
>NZ_DAIOIA010000052.1:2744-19132 GCF_036744435.1 Propioniciclava sp.
TCGAGGCGCCATCGCCGGGAACCGGCCCGGGCCAACTGCTCTGCGACCCGGGAGGCACGGCCTCGCCGCAGGTCGGCGACGCTGGACTCCAGGGCCGGGGCGCTCGCCTTCGATCCGGTGAGGCGGCGCGACAGCTCCGCCGCGGTGGTGTGCCGCAGGAGGCCGCTGACGAGGGGACGCGCTCGGGTGGCGATCCCGGGCGCGGGCTGAAGGAAGAACGGCGCAACCAGGGTGAGCGAGGCCACCCGTTCGGGGAACCTGTCAGCCGCCGTCACGGCTGCCGCCGCGCCCAGAGAGTGCCCGATCAGGTGGGTGGGGCGCTCGCCGAGTACCGCGCGCAACCACGGTGCCCAATCCTCGATTCCCTTTCCGCCACTGAGCCCCAGGCCCGGCGCGTCGACCGCACGCCCGCCGATGCCGAGGGCCACCTCGGCCCACGTGTCCGCGTTCACCGGCAGTCCGGGGAGGATCACTCGAGGCGAGCCGGACGCGCCCACCTCGAACACCCGCAGCCCGTCGGCATCGACGAAGCGGCGCCCGTCGGCGGGCGCCGCCCCGAACCGATGCGCCACCAGGTAGTCCGCCCATCGTTCGAGTGACACCCGGACGTCGGGCGTCTCGATTCCGTGGGACGCGGCGAAGGCGTGAGCAGGCTGCGTCGGGTAGCGGTCGGTGGACATGAACGTGAGCGTCTCGGGATCTGCTCGCGTGATCCACGACGGAAGCCGCTTGATCACGCTCACCGGCACCCGTGCCCGGGGGACCCGCGCGTTGAGGTGCCGACCGACGTGGGTGAGGAGGTCCGCCAGCGGCGGAGTGTCGTCGTCGAGCACCCAATAGGCCATGCCCGCCGCCGCGGGGTCGGTCGCCGCGGCGGCCATGAAGGCGGCCAGGTAGTCGACGGTGACCACTGGCAGGAACGTCGCCTCGCCACCAGGCAGCGCCGTCGCGGCGCCCCGCCAGATCTGCTCGATGGTGCCGGCCAGCCCGATGTGCTGGTCGGACTCGCCGGTGGCGCTGTCGCCGATCACACTGGCGGGATTGACGATCGTCCAGGGGATCCCGCGTGCGGTGGCCCCCGCCTGGAAGAGGGCATCCGACTCCACCTTCGATGCCTCATAGGCGCCCAGGTCCCGGTAGACCCGGGTGCGGTGGTCGTCCGACCACGGAACGGTGGCCGGATCTTGTCCGCCCACGCGGTAGCCGGAGACGTGCACGAGGCGCTGCAGGTGGGGGAGTCCCTCGGCGAAGACGAGGAGCTTCTCCACGATGCCGACGTTCGCGCTGCGCGCCTCCCCGGCGGACATCCCGAACCGATACGTCCCCGCGCAATTGTGGATCTCCGTCACACCGGGCAGCGCGGCGGCTCCGCCCGCGACGAGTGCGGGGGTGTCGAAGTCGACGAGCGTGGTGCCGACCTCCCGTGACAGCCCGTGCTGGCGGAGCCACCGCTGGACACGCGCCCCGGACTCGGCCGAGCGGACGGCCGCCGTGACGGTCGCCCCCGATGCGGCGAGGGCCAAGACGAGATGGCGTCCGACCAGCCCCGAGGCTCCGAAGACCAGGGCGTGCCGGGGGGCCGCGTGCGCCGTCATCACACGCCGCCTTCGATGCGCCGCTGCGCGATGAGCCCGGTCACAACCGCTGCTGCACAGACCAGGGGCTGGGTGCTTCGCGTGGCCCGGGAGACGATGACCGCCCCCTCGATCAGGGAGACGATGACATGCGCCAGGTCCCGGGCCTGTGGGGCAGGCAGGCCCGCCGTCTCCAGGAGCGAGGCGGTCGGGATGATCCATGATTCGAAGGCCGCGGCGCACGCCTGCCGGAGGCGCTCGCTGTCCGCGCCCATCTCCAGGGTAACCACGGAGACCGGGCAGCCCAGCCGGAAGTCGCTCTCGCTCACGATCCTCGTCAGCTCCTCGATCGCGACGCGGGCGGCGAGGGCCGGGTCGCCGGATGAGGTGGCCGCCTCGGCGATCAACGTCTCGAACTGGCGTGCGGCCAGCTCGATCGCAGCCGCGCCCAGTTCTTCCTTCCCGTCGGGGAAGTGGAAGTAGACCGAGCCCTTCGGGGCCTGCGCGTGCTCGATCACGGCGTTGAGGCCCGTGCCGGCGTAGCCATGGGTCTGGATGAGTTCGAGCATGGACGCGGTGAGCCGCGCCTTCGTCTGGGCACCTTTGGAGATCATGCCTACAAAATAGACCGGTCTATATAAAATGAGCAAACGGGCGCCTCACAGAGCCGCTCAGAAACTCCGGACCGTCGCGGCGTGGGAACGCGGGAGGGTCAGCGCGTCCGGAAGACCTTGAAGTTGGACGCCTGTGCCCGCGGCCGCACCACCACGCGATCCACGTTCACATGCGCAGGACGAGACGCCACCCAGGCGATCACCTCGGCCACATCCTCCGCGGTCAGGGGATCGGGGACACCGTCGTAGACCGCGTCCGCACGCGCCTGGTCGCCGCCGAACCGGGTCAGCGAAAACTCCGGGGTGTGCACCATGCCGGGGGACACCTCACACACCCGTACCGGATGGCCCGACAGCTCCAGCCGCAGCGCGCCCGCCAGCATGCGCTCGCCAGCCTTCGCGGCGTTGTAGCCGCCGCCACCCTCATAGGCCGATTCGGCCGCCGTAGACGTGAGGAACACCACCGTGCCCTCGCCGACCTCCAAGGCGGGCAGTAGCGCCTTGGTGACGCGTGCGGTCCCGATCACGTTCGTCTCGTACATCCGCTGCCAGGCGTCCAAGTCGGCATCCGCCATCGGCTCCTGACCCAGCGCGCCGCCCGCATTGTTGACCAACAAGGACAATCGATCCCCCACCACCTCGGCCAGCGCGGCCACGTCGTCGTCGACGGTGATGTCACATGCCACCGCCACCCCGCCGATCTCGGCCGCGAGCGCGCGGACGCGGTCGTGGCGGCGCGCAGCGCACACCACTCGATACCCGTCGGCGGCCAGCGCGCGAGCGGTCGCCGCGCCGATACCGCTGGAGGCGCCGGTGACGACGGCGGTACGGGAGGAAGAGGAACTCGTCATGCCCTCGATCCTAGGCGCAGGCGGCCGCTATCACGGCGGCCGCGCAGCACCCGCTCAGGCGAAAGCGGCCGAGGCGGCCGTGAGCGCGGAGACCTCCTCGGCCGTCAGCTTCACCGCGACGGCGGCCAGCAGCGCAGCCACCTGCGCGGCATGCGACGCGGACGCGATCGGGGCCGTGACACCCCGCGCCAGCAGCCAGGCGAGGGCGATGGTGGTCAACTCCGCGTCATGGGCCTCAGCAACGCCTGCCAGGGCATCCACCACGCTCAGGCCGCCGGCGTCGAGGTACGCCTTCGCGGCGCCCGCACGCGCACCCACCAGATCCTCGGCGGTGCGGTACTTGCCGGACAAGAACCCCGAACCCAGCGTCGAATAGGGGAACGAGGCGACCCCGAAGTCCCTGACCAGCGAGGCGTCGTTCGTCTCGTAGTCGTGACGTGACACCAGGCTGTAGCGCGTCTGAATCGCGGCCGGACGCGGCAAGCCCAAGGCGTCAGCGGTCTTGACCCAGTCGCGGACGCGCTCGGGGGAGTAGTTGGACAGGCCGATCGCCGAGATCGTCCCGTCGGCCACCAAGCCGCCGAACGTGCGCACCTGCGACTCGATTGAGACCTCGGCATCGTCGCGGTGCGCGTAGTACAGATCGATGTGGTCGGTGCCCAGGCGCTCCAGCGAGTCGCGGACAGACGCCTTCACCGTCGCCTCCGCCAAGCCCGTCCGGCTCTCCAGTTGACCCGTCTTCGTCGCCACGACCACCTGCTCGCGGTTACCCCTGCTCGCCATCCACGCGCCGATGATGCGCTCGGACTCGCCCCCGGAGTTCCCCGGCACCCAGGCGGAGTACACGTCGGCGGTGTCGACGAACGACCCGCCCCCTGCGACGAAGGCGTCCAGGACCTCGAAGGAGGTCTCCTGGTCGGCCGTCCAACCGAACGGGTTGCCACCGAGGTTGAGCGGAAGGATCTCGTGGTCGATGCCGTGAATGCGTGCCATGCCACCACGGTAGGCGTCCGTGGCCACATTTCCAGAGGCGCGGCAGCGGGTTGCTGCGCCGCGCCTGAAGACCGGGCTGCGCCGGGCGCAGGAGCCGATCCGCGACGGCGGTGGGGCGATAAGCCCGGCGGGCCATGATGGCGGAACCCGCGTCGAGGGCCCTAGCCTGTGCGGCATGCCCGCCGCAGACGCACGGATGCTTGAGATCGCGGGGCCGCACGGTCCGCGAACCGTCAAACTCTCCAGCCCTGACAAGGTACTTTGGCCCGCCACTTCGACTTCTCCTGCGGTGACGAAAGCCGACCTGGCCCACTACCTGCTCGCCGTCGCCGAGCCCTTCCTGCGGCTCAACGGGGACCGTCCCATGACGCTGCAACGGTTCCCCGACGGCATCGAAGGCGAAGAGTTCTTCAGCAAGCGCCCCCCGCGCGGGGCGCCCGACTACCTGCGTACCGTCACGTGCACCTACCCGTCGCGCCGCCGCCACGAGCAACTCGTCTTCCACGAAGCCGCCGAACTGGTGTGGGCGGCGCAGATGGGCACGATCACGTTCCATCCGTGGCCCGTCCGCACGACGAACCTCGACAACCCCAACGAACTCCGCATCGACCTGGACCCGCAACCCGGCCGCGACTTCGCCGACGCGGTCACAGCTGCGCTCGCGCTGCGCGACCTGATGGCGGAGATCGGACTGACCGCGTATGCCAAGACGTCAGGCAACCGTGGCGTCCACGTGTACGCGCGGATCGCCCCCGACCATGAGTTCGTCGACGTGCGCCACGGCGTCATCGGCATCGCACGCGAACTGGAACGCCGTCTCCCCGACCTCGTCACGACAAGCTGGTGGAAGGAAGAGCGTGGCGAGAAGGTGTTCGTCGACTTCAACCAAGCCAACCGTGATCGCACCATCGCGGGGGCCTACTCGCCGCGTCCGTTGCCCGGAGCACCGGTGTCCACGCCACTGTCCTGGGAGGAACTGCCCGGGACGCGTCCCGGGGACTGGACCCTCCACACCGTCCCCGCCCTCCTGGAACGCCGCGGGGACGCGTGGGCCGACCTGGACGCCCACGCCGGCAGCCTCGCCGGCGCGCTCGCCCTGTGGGAGGCAGACGTGGAGCGAGGGCTGGGGGAACTCAACTACCCACCCGACTACCCGAAGATGCCCGGCGAACCGCCCCGCGTCCCGCCCAGCCGCCGCAAGGCAGACCGCCCCGAGGCGGACTATCTGGCGCCCAAGGCCGAACGCGACGCCGACTGGGGCATGCCGATCGTGCCGCCGTTCGGGCCGATGCTGGCGAAACTGGTGAAGGATTTCCCGGCGGCGGATGTGCTGTTCGAGCCCAAGTGGGACGGATTCCGCAGCATCATCTGGCGGGCAGGGGATCGTGTGGAGCTGGGCAGCCGCAACACGCGTCCGTTGACCCGCTACTTCCCCGAGATCGTCGACGCCGTCAAGGCCAGCTTTCCGGAGCGGGCCTGCATCGACGGCGAGATCATCATGGTCGACCCTCAGACGGGGGACCGGCTCAACTTCGACCTGCTGCAGCAGCGGATCCATCCCGCGGCGTCGCGGATCGCCAAGCTGGCCCGCGAGGCCCCGGCCAGCTTCGTCGCGTTCGACCTGCTCGCGCTCGGGGAGACGAACTACGCCGAGCGTCCGTTCGCCGAGCGCCGTGCGGCCCTGACGGAGGCGCTGGCCGACGCGAAACCACCGATCTACCTCACCCGGGCCACCCGCGACCGGGACGTCGCCCGGCAGTGGTTCACCCAGTTCGAGGGGGCAGGGCTCGACGGCGTCGTGGCCAAGCCGCTCGCGGCGTCCTACGCCGAGGACAAACGCGTCATGTTCAAGATCAAGCACGAGCGAACCGCCGACTGCGTCGTGGCGGGGTACCGCCTCTACCGCGACGAACCCGATGCCATTGGTTCGCTGCTGCTGGGGCTCTACACCCCGCAGGGACAACTCAACTCGGTGGGCGTCATCGGGGCGTTCCCGATGGCCCGGCGGCGCGAATTGTTCGCCGAACTCCAGCCGCTGGTGACGGACTTCGAGGGGCACCCCTGGTCGTGGGCGGCTCCCGCCGACGCGCAACCCGACAACCGGGATCAGTCCTTCCCGCGGACGCCGACCGCCGCCGCCCACAGCCGCTGGAACGCCAAGAAGGACTTGTCGTTCACGCCGTTGCGTCCCGAACGGGTGGTCGAGGTCCGCTACGAGCACATGGAGGGGGAGCGGTTCCGGCACACCGCCCAGTTCTCCCGCTGGCGCCCCGATCGCATCCCGGAGTCCTGCACGTACGCCCAACTGGAGGAGCCGGTGAGCTACGACCTGGACAACGTCCTCGGCCCCCTGCCCGCCGAGGACTGAGGTTGCGTTGGCCGAGGACTGAGCTTGCCCCCGCCGAGGACTGAGGCTGCGGGCGCCGAGGACTGGGGCTGCGTTGGCTGAGGACTGAGGTTAAGCCTGCTGAGGACTCAGGTGTTGGGTGAAATCAGGGCCGGTGATGTGGGGTGGGCGTGCTCGTCGGCTGGGCTCCGATAATGATCAGTCTTCGGTGCTCCTTGGTCCAGTCCTCGACGCCATAACCTCAGTCCTCGGCGCACCTAGGCTCAGTCCTCGACGGACCTAGGCTCAGTCCTCGGCGGGGCGGGGGTCAGGTGATGCTGACCTTCAGGTCGGGACGGTGGGCCAGGACGTTGCGCAGCATCGTGACGAGGGTGGGGTCCAGTTGCAGGGTCGTGATCTCCCGCAGCCGCGCGCGCTCCAACGTCATGCCTGTGCCGGAGGCCCACATCACTTTGGAGAGCTCCTTGAGTTGGCCGTCGGTGATCAGGGCCACCGACCGGCCCGACGACGTGTCGATCAGCGTGCGAAGCCGCTGCTTGGGGGACGCGGGGCGATCGGGCTTGTCGAGGTGGCTCGCCTCCCGCAGGGAGCGTTGCGCCTTGTCGCTGATCCACAGTTGACCGTCGCGATCACCGAGCATGTCGTTGACCACGGTGGACGCGGCCCCGGGGCGTCCTGTCGCCTGTGCCGCCGCCCGCATGCGTTCCAGGCGTGCGGGGTCGGCGAGTAGTTCGCCCAGCTTCCAGCCGATCGTCGTCTCGTAGTTGTTCCGGACGGCCGCGCCCTGCTCCAGGAGATAGTCGCTGTTGCGAACCTCCTGTCCGGGGATGGGGTTGATCAGCGCCATGGGCAGCCCGGCCGCCATCGCCTCGGAGGAGGACAGTCCGCCAGGCTTGCCGACGAAGATCGACGCCACGCGCATCAAATCCGGCATGGCTGTGGTGAACCCCAGGACGTGGAACCGGTCGGTGTCGTCGCCGACCAGGGTGTCCATGTCGCGCTTGAGGTCGGCGTTGTGGCCGCACACCACGACGGCTTGGAAAGGTTCGGTGCGTGCCTGCATCTGCTGCACGATCCGCAGCGCGTATGGACCGCCCGCGGCCCCGGCGGAGATGAGCAGGATCGGGACGCCGTCGCGCAGCCCGAACTGAGCGAGGACGGCCGGCCGGTCGACCTGCTGGCCGAACTCGTAGCGCACGGGGATCCCGGAGGCGGTGAGCCGGTCCTCGGGGAACCCGGAGGCGATCAGGTACTGCCGGGACTCCTCACGGGCCAGGAAGATGCGCGAGAACGTGTTGGTGATCCACAGGCCCTGGACGTCGTAGTCGGTGGTGATGATGGCCATCCGGGTGAACAGTTCCTGGGCGGACTGCAGGTTGGCCACGATCCGGGCGGGAAGGAAGTGGGTCGCCAACACGATGTCGGGGGAGAACTCCTTGATCCGGGTGACGGTCTCGGTGGTGTTGATCTGATCCCACCAGGGGACGCGGCTGCCCAGTTGGAACGGCGCGTCGGCCTGGTCGTAGCCCCAGCCGACGAGCCAGGGGGCTTTGGCGACCATCTCGAAGTAGCCGTCGTCGTACACCGTCCGGTAGAACTCGGGGGTGGTGGTGAGGATGTCGAGGGTCGTGACCGTGCTGACATCCGGACGGTTGGCCAGATTGCGCTGCAGCGCGGCGGCGGCGCTGTTGTGGCCCGAGCCGACCCCGGCGCTCAGGATCATCACCTTGCGTTCCATTCGGTCAGCCTAGCGATGCGCCGCCCCGACGGTCCCGGCCTCGGACCGGTGTGCGGTGGGCCCTCTAGGCGCGTCGTGGCGGGGGCTACCCCCTCTGGGACGGCATCGCCACACCCGGGGGCATTCCCGGGCTGCGATCGTGGAGGGCGTCCCGCCGGGGGAGTTGCGGCGATAAACTCGGCGCATGACGTACAAGCTGATCCTTCTGCGCCACGGCGAGAGCGAGTGGAACCAGAAGAACCTGTTCACCGGCTGGGTGGACGTCGACGTGAACGAGAAGGGCGCCGGCGAGGCCGTGCGCGCCGGTGAACTTCTCAAGGAGCAGGGCCTGCTTCCCGACAAGCTGCACACCTCGCTGCTGCGTCGCGCCATCCACACCGCCTACACCGCGCTGGATGTGGCCGACCGCCACTGGATCCCGGTCGAGCGCTCCTGGCGCCTCAACGAGCGCCACTACGGTGCGCTGCAGGGGCTCAACAAGTCCGAGACGCTGGAGAAGTACGGCGAGAAGCAGTTCATGGAGTGGCGCCGTAGCTACGACGTCCCGCCGCCCCCGCTGGACAAGGACGCCGAGTTCAGCCAGTGGAACGACCCGCGCTACGCCGACATCCCCGAGGACGAGCGTCCTCAGACCGAGTGCCTGGCCGATGTCGTCGTGCGGATGCTCCCCTACTGGGAGAGCAACATCAAGCCTGACCTGGCAGCCGGCAAGACCGTGCTGGTCACGGCCCACGGCAACTCGCTGCGCGCGCTGGTCAAGCACCTGGACGGCATCAGCGACGCCGATATCGCCGGGCTGAACATTCCCACCGGGATCCCGCTGTTCTACGAACTCGATGAGGACTTCGCGCCGATCGCCAAGGGCGGTCGCTACCTCGACCCGGAGGCCGCTCAGGCGTCCATCGAGGCCGTGAAGAACCAGGGCAAGAAGAAGTAGCGCCCGGCCTGCTCGAACGCCACGAGGCCCCGCACCCGGTGACCGGGTTGCGGGGCCTCGTTGTTGGGCCGGGCGCGCGGGACGCGTCAGGCGATGGTCCAGTTCTCGCCCTCGGGCTGCATCCCGGTGACGATGTAGATGACCCGGCTGCCCATCAGGACGGCGTGGTCGGCGATCCGCTCGTAGTAGCGGCCCAGCAGGGCGCAGTCGACGGCCGCCTCGACGCCGTGGTCCCAGTTCTCGTCCAGCAGCAGCCGGAACTGGTGGGTGCGCAGGTTGTCCACTTCCTCGTCGTCGTCGGCCATCTTCTCGGCGTCCAGGACGTTGCGGTCGCGCAGCGTGCGGCCGGCGAGCTGCACCATCTCCTCGGCCAGCGTGGCCATCCGGCGGAAGTTCGGCTGCATGGACTCGGGCACGGCCTGCTTGGGGTAGCGCATCCGTGCGATCTTGGCGACGTGGGCGGCCAGGTCGCCCATGCGGGCCAGGTCGGCCACCATCCGCAGGGCCGCCACGATGGTCCGCAGCTCACCCGCGACGGGGGACTGACGGGCCAGCAGCGTGAAGCACCGCGACTCCAGGTCGTCGTGCAGTTGGTCCAGAGTGGCGTCCGCGCCGATGACCTTCTCGGCGAGCGCCAGGTCGGCGCCCAGCAGCGAACGGGTGGCGTCCTCGACGGCCGTGCTGACCTTCTCGGTCATGGTGACGAGGTCGTCGACGACGGACGACAGTTCCTCGTGGTAACTCGCGCGCATATTCGCTGCGTTCCTCTCCTTGGGCACTTCGTGGGACTGCATCGACCCCCAACCCTACGTACGGTCGGAAGCTTAGGCCCGCTAGGAGACCAACGACGAGTGAACACTGCATGAACGCTCGTCGGCGTCTCTTGGCGGGTCCGCCAACCCCGGCTGGACGGGCGGATTCGCGTCCTATGATCGAGCCGTGACTCCCGCTCTGGCCGCCGCGCTCGGCGTCGTGGTCGGGGCCGTGTTCGCCACGATCGCCACGTATGTGGCGACGCGTATCCGGCTGGCTGCGCCGCCGCCCGACACTGGCCCTGAACGTCAACGCGTCCTCGATGCGCTCCGCGCTGGGGCGGTCCTGGTGGGTGACCAGGACGAGATCCTGGGCGCCAACACGGTTGCCTCCGACATCGGTCTGGTGCGGGGGGAGCGCGTCGCGATCCCTGCGTTGCTGGAACTGGTGCGCGAGGTGCGACGCGACGGGGAGACGGCGACGGTCAACCTGGATCAGACCCGCTCGGGGCGGCCCGGGCAGCGGCTCGCCGTTCGGGTGGTGCGGCTGGACGACGGAGTGGTCCTCGTCGTGGCGGACGATCGCGCCGCGGCTCTGCGCGTCGAGGCCTCGGCCCGTGACTTCATGGCGAATGCCACCCACGAGTTGAAGACGCCCATCGGGGCGGTCACGCTGCTGGCCGAGGCCGCCGAGCAGGCCGCCGACGATCCCGAGGCCGTCCGCCGGTTCACCGGGAAGATCCAAGGGGAGTCCGCCCGCCTGACCCAACTGGTGACGCAGATCGTCCAGTTGTCGCACGTCCAGGGCACGCAGTTGGCCACCGTCGGCGTCGTCGACGTCGACGAGGTGGTGGCTTCCGCACTGGATCGCAGCCGTCATCTGGCCGAGCAACGCCGCGTCAGCCTGACCACGAGCGGCACCCGGGGGCTCACCATCCGTGGCAGCCGGGATCAGCTCATCACGGCGCTGCTGAACCTGCTGCACAACGCCATCCACTATTCCGACACCAAGGCGCGGGTCGTCGTGACCACCCGCTTGATTCCCGACCCGGACGGTGAGCGCGTCGCCATCGGCGTGTCCGACAACGGCATCGGGATCAGCGAGGAGGATCAGCGCCGCGTCTTCGAGCGGTTCTACCGGGTCGATTTCGCCCGCAGCCGGCAGACCGGCGGCACGGGGCTGGGCCTGTCGATCGTGAACGAGATCGTGGAGGCCCACGGCGGATCGATCACCTTGTGGAGTCGAGTCGGCAGCGGCTCCACGTTCACCATGGAGCTGCCCGCAGCCCCTGACCTGGAGGAGGACGCGTGAGCGTTGTACTGATCGTCGAGGACGAGGAGAGCTACCGCGACGCCCTGGGCTTCATGCTGGAGCGCGAGGGGTTCGAGGTCATCTTGGCCGCCGACGGGGCGGAGGGGCTGGCGCAGTTCGAACGTCACGGTGCCGACATCGTCCTGCTCGACCTCATGATGCCCGGGCTGTCCGGCACGGAGGTGTGTCGTCGGCTCCGGCAGCGCAGCACCGTCCCGATCATCATGGTCACGGCGCGGGACGCCGAGATCGACAAGGTCGTGGGTCTCGAGTTGGGCGCCGACGACTACGTGACGAAGCCGTTCAGTCATCGCGAACTGCTCGCGCGGGTGCGCGCCGTGCTGCGCCGTGGCCAGGACGTCGAACTGATGCCGGATGTGATCGAGTCCGCCGGGGTGCGGATGGACGTGGAGCGGCATGAGGTCTGGGTCGACGGCGAGCCGGTGCGGCTGGCGCTGAAGGAGTTCGAACTGCTGGAGATGCTGCTGCGCAACGCCGGTCGCGTCATGACGCGTGGCCAGCTCATTGACCGGATCTGGGGCGCGGACTACGTCGGCGACACCAAGACGCTGGACGTCCACGTGAAGCGACTGCGCGGCAAGATCGAGACCGACCCGGCCAACCCGAACCTGCTGCTCACCGTGCGCGGGCTGGGCTACAAGTTCGAGGGCTGAGCGGCCGCTACGGCGTCGCGGTGGGGCTTGCGCTCGGGGTCCCGCTGGCGGCGGGCGTCGCCTCGGTGCTCGGCGCGGGGGAGACCGTCGCGTAGATCGGGTCGGTCGGGCTGAGGACGGGGGTCTGAATCGACTGCTGCTCCCCGGACGCGAACTGGAGCGTCACGGTGGCGACGAGCCCGGGACGCAGGTCGGGGCTCGACACCGTCAGTGCGGCGGTGGGGTCGGTGAGCACGACGAGTTTGTTCGGTGTCAGCGAGACGGGGGTTCCGCCAACCACGGTGAGCGGTGCTCCGGCGGAGCCGTCCAGCTTCACGGGATTGCCTGAGACCGTGACCAGGGTGTCCCGGGTGGGGGAGACCAGCGACGCCGACACGTAGCCGTTCCCCTCCTCGTCGCTGACGAGGACCAGGTTGCGCACCTTCACGTCGCCGATCTGAGTGTTGACGCCCTCGGCCGGCGTATAAGGCTGCATCGTCTGCGCGCTGAACCCGCAGCCCGACAGCAGCAGGGCGGACGCGGCGGCGGCGATCAGGACGCGCGCGCCCCGGCGCGTCGGGGTGCTGTGATGCATGGGGAGGCCTCCTGGTCGTGTTCCACCTCGAATGGCCTCACCCTAACGAAACGCGCGCGCGGGGTGGTAGCGGAGAGGGCGCTGCGGAGAGGTTCGTGATCGCAGCGCAACCCCCGTGCGGGCAGGGTGCGCCTGACGCAACCTGGCGGGATCGGGCGCGTCGGCTGGTCCGGGTCTGACTACGGTCGTAGTGTGAAGACTGACCCTATTTGATGCGGCATCTTTGCCTCAATTCACATTCTCGCCGGGTTGTCAAGGTCCCCAACTGTGATCTGGCTAGAGGTTTCGATCTCGGGGGCCGTGTACGACCGTGGTATGATGGATACCGGGAAGGGGTCAACACTATGACTTTTACAGTCGGAGAAACGGTCGTCTACCCCAATCATGGGACGGCTGTCATCGAAGACATCGAAACCCGGACGATCAAGGGTGAGGAACGTCTCTACCTGGTTTTGCGGATCGTTGGGCAGAGTGATCTTGTGGTGCGGGTTCCGGCCTGCAATCTCGATCTGGTCGGAGTGCGCGACGTTGTCGACGCCGACGGCCTTGAGCGGGTCTTCTCGGTTTTGCGGGCGCCGCACACCGAGGAGCCGACGAACTGGTCGCGGCGCTACAAGGCGAACCTGGAGAAGCTGCATTCCGGCAACGTCATGAAGGTCGCCGAGGTCGTGCGCGATCTGTGGCGTCGTGAGCGCGAGCGCGGGCTGTCGGCCGGTGAGAAGCGGATGCTGGCCAAGGCGCGGCAGATCCTCGTCTCTGAACTGGCTCTGGCCGAGAAGGTCGAGGAAGACCGCGCGGAGGTCATGCTCGACGAGGTGCTCGCCTCCTAGATGAACAACCGATGATGAGCACAGACTCCATCGCCGAACCGGTCGTCGCCATCGTGGTGGCGGCCGGTTCCGGTTCCCGGCTGGGCGCCGCCGTGCCGAAGGCTCTGGTCCCGATCGCCGGGGTATCCCTGCTGCGCCGCTCGCTCACGCAACTCGCGGCGGGCGGGGCACAGCAGGCGATCGTCGTCGTCCCCGCCGACGAGGTCGACGCGTTCGACGCCGATCTGGGTGAGGCCCCCCTGCCGACACGGCGGGTCATCGGCGGCGCGCAACGCCAGGACTCCGTCGCCGCAGGTCTGGCGGTACTGCCTGAACTGCTCGGGGAGGCCGATGGGGTCATCCTGATCCACGACGCCGCGCGGGCCTTCGTTCCCGCGGACGTCGTGGGGCGCGTCAGCGACGCCGTCCGGGCCGGAGCCCCTGCGGTGATCCCCGTCACGGCCGTGACCGACACCATCCGTGAGGTCGACGATCTGGGCTCCCGGGTCATCGACCGCACCCGGCTGCGCGGCGTCCAGACCCCGCAGGGGTTCCGGCGTTCCATCATCGAGGACGCCCACGCTGCGCTCGCCGAGACCGGAACCCCCGTGACGGACGACGCGGCAGCCGTGGAGTACACCGGGAACGAGGTGGCACTGGTGGACGGCGACGCTTTGGCCTTCAAGATCACCACGCCTTTGGACCTGCTGCTGGCCCGCGCCGTCGCCGAGGGGCGGCCGTGATGCGGGTCGGTATCGGCACGGACGTGCATCGGCTCAGCGCGGACGTCCCCATGCATTGCGCGGGGCTTCATTTCCCCGACGAGCCGAAGGGCCTGGCGGGGCATTCCGACGGCGACGTCGCCGCCCACGCCGCCTGCGACGCGCTGCTGTCGGCGGCGGGACTGGGCGATCTGGGCAGCAACTTCGGCACGAGCGACCCCGCCTGGGCGGGTGCGTCCGGGGTGGCGCTGCTGGAGGAGACGGCGCGTCGGCTCCGGGAGGCAGGCTTCGACATCGGCAACGTCGCGGTCCAGGTCATCGGGAACCGCCCGCGGATCGCCGCCCGGCGAGCGGAGGCCGAGTCCGTGCTCAGCGCGGCGATCGGCGCCCCGGTGGCTGTGGCGGCCACCACGACCGACGGCCTGGGGCTGACCGGGCGGGGCGAGGGGGTCGCCGCCATCGCGACCGCCCTGGTGCTCAAGCGCTCCTGACGGCCACGCGGCTGCCTCAGCGCACCTCCTCAGAGGGGGCGGTAAAGCTGTTGCACACCCCCACCTGTGCGTCGCCCAAGCCCCGGGTGAACCAGTTCTGCCTAGCCGCACCCGTCCCGTGTCCGCCGACGTAACCCTCGCGCCCGGACAGGATGTCGTCGCCGATGCTGTGGGTCACCTGCTTCAGGTTGGCCAGGTCGGACGCGGTCAGGTTCTGGCTGCGGGTCACCGACTGCACATAGGCGCCGGCGAAGCAGTCGGCTTGCACCTCGATGCGGCGCGACAACTCCTGGGACGCCGCCTTGGTGGTGGTCTCCGACTCCAGCACGCGCTCGGAGATCAGGATCGCCGTGCGTGCCTGCACCGCGTGCCCGAACTCGTGGGCGAGCACGAGCTCTCCGGCATAGGCGCCGTTGGCGGCCTCGGTGGAGAGCGAGTCGAGCAGCTCGTCGGAGTAGTAGATGCGCTGGTCGGCCGTGCAGTACGCGGCGTTGACCGTGTCGAAGTCGCCGCAGGCGGTCTTGATGGGGGAGGTGTAGACGTACACCTGCGGCCGCGGAAGCTCGAAGCCAGCGTCCTCGACGGGGTTGATCCACACGGTCATCAGGCATGCCACCTGCTCGTTGAAGTGAGCCTCCTTCTCGCTGGCCGACATCTGCTGCAGGGGCTTCGTGTTCGACATCCGGCAATTGGTGGGCACCGGAACGGTCTGGTCATAGAGCGGGTTGGCGGTCACGAGGCGCTCGGCGGCGTCCAGGTTCCGGGGGCCGGGTACCGGGGGTGGCGTCTCGGACACAGCCGGGGGCACGTAACCCTCGTTCTGATAGTTCGGCTCGCCGGAGTTCTGGGGCAGCGGGGCGGCACCTCCGCCGGAAACCAGGCCATTGAGCACCGAGTTGGCGAGTGAGAACAGCACCAGCAGCCCGATCACGGCCAACACGATCTTGATCAGCGTGCCGAAACCGCTGCGCTGGCGCCGAGGTGGTGGTGGCCACCCGCCGCCCGGTGCCTGCCAGCCACTCGGCGCCTGCTGCCAGGACCCGCCCGGGGCCTGCCACTGTGCCTGCGGATACTGTGCTGTGCCGCGCTGCTGCGTTGGGCCCGACGCGTAGGTCTGGCCGCTCCAGCCGGCGTTGCCGCCTTGCCACGGGGCGCGGCCCTGCGACCACGTTCCGCCGGACTGAGGCTGAGGGGGCGCTCCCCACTGCTGGGGCGGGGGCGGGGCCCCCCACTGCTGCTGGCTCACGCGGCCCACCCTAGCGGGGGTGCGATAGGTTCTCACCGTGCCGTTCACGCCCTCGCGCCTCGTGCGCACCTTGCTGTTGCTGGTCGTCACCGCCGCGCTGACGGTGGTGCCCTTCGCCCGCCCGGCCGCCGCGGCAGGGCAGATCAACTCCTACGACGTGGCCGCCGTGATCGCCACCGACGGGGCGCTGAGCGTGACCGCGACGATCACACCCGACGCCGCCGGAGGCGAACTGGTGCAGCGATTCGCCACCAGCCAGGAGACCACCGGGAACCGGTCCTACACGTTCACACTGACGGATGTGCGGGCCAGCCGCGGCGGCACCGACGCGGGGGCCACCGTCACCCAGCAGGCGGGCTACGACGTGGTGACCGTTCCGCTGACGAACGCCGAGCCGGTCGTCCTGCAGTACACGGTCCGAGGTGCTGCCTTCGACACCGGCGACGGCACCACCGTCATCTGGCGCCTGTTGCAGGGGCTGAACTTGCCCGTGCAGACCTTCGATGCCACCGTGGATGCCCCCGCACCGTTCACCATGATCGACTGCGAGGCCGGTTCCCCTGCTGCCCCCGGCGCCTGCGGCTGGTATCGCGGCGGGACGCACGACGCCCCTGACCCGGCCTTCCACGACGGCCCGCGTGGCGCAGGCGAGGTCGTCCAGGTGACGCTGCGGTTCGCGCCGGGCTCGGTTGCCTCCGACGCGGTGCTGACCCATCACTGGACGCTCGATCGGGCACTGTCCTTGGACCCGCTG
>NZ_DAIOIA010000053.1:0-18953 GCF_036744435.1 Propioniciclava sp.
ACGTTACTAGGTGAGCAGCCGCAGCGAGCGGCTCGGGCGGCGTCCCGAGGCGGCCAGGCGTCGCATTGCCACCTCTAGGAAGGCCTCGGATTGCGCTTGGGGCCACGGCCATTCGGCGCCCTCGCGCCAGGCCCCGCGCGCCGGGGTGCGCGCGTCGTAGAGTTCCTCGGCCTTGCCCCCGTACCAGGCCAGCTCCGCGCGCTGAGCGAAGGCGTCCTCGCGGCTCATGAGCGGTCCATGTCCGGGAACCACGACCGACGCCTTGTTCAAGATGCCGAGCATGCCGTCCAACGTCTGCGGCCACTCGGTCGGCCAGGTGTCCTCCCCGGCCCAAGGGCCACCCTCGCTCTCCAGCAGATCGCCGGCGAACACCACCCCCCGGCCGGGAACCAGCACCACCACGTCGTGATCGGTGTGGCCTCGGCCGAAGTGCACGATCTCCACGTAGCACGCCCCCAGGTCGATGGTCGTGGCGAGCGAGAACGTGCGCGACGGCTCGACGAGTTCTGTCGGGGCCACGCCGGGCTTGGCCTGTTCCTCGGCGGCGCGTGCGGCGGCCACGAGGCCCCGGTGCGCCACGGAACTCACTCCCGGCAGGCCTCCGAGGCCGAAGTAGTGATCGGCATGCGCATGGGTGATGACGGCGTGACGCACCGGGACCGATCCGGCCTGCTCCTGGGCGGCGGCGAGGATGGCTGCGCCCTGCGTGGGCGAACTGCCCGTGTCGATCACCACCGCCGACTCCTCGCCCACCAGCAGCCCGATCGTGACCGAGGCGGGTTCCGCCCGGGCGATGAACACGCGATCAGCGATGGCGGTGAAGGGACCGAGTTCGAACGTCACCGCGCCAACTTACCCGCCCTCGGGCACCGAGTTGGCCTACGGGGCGCGCCTGGGCACAGATGCGGGATCGGGGTCCGCGGTCACGTATGCTGGCACTCGCGGAGTCCGAGTGCCAGTAGGCCAGGGGGTGAAAGGATGGACGATCGGAAACTGACGATCCTGAAGGCGATCGTCACCGACTACGTGTCGAGCCGCGAGCCGGTCGGCTCGCAGGCACTGGTGCAACGGCACAACCTGCAGGTGTCTCCCGCCACCGTGCGCAACGACATGGCCGCGCTGGAGGACGAGGGCTACATCACCCAGCCCCACACCTCCGCCGGCCGGATTCCCACCGACAAGGGCTACCGGCTCTTCGTCGATCGGCTCTCCACGGTCAAGCCGCTGAGCGTGGCGGAGCGGCGCGCGATCCAGACCTTCATGGAGGGCGCCTTCGACGTCGACGAGATCGTGCGCCGCGCCGTCGCGCTGCTCGCGCAGATCACCCGGCAGGTCGCGATCGTCCAGTACCCGCTGATCTCCAGTGCCACGATCCGCCACATCGACATCCTCTCCCTGGGGGCCGACCGCGGTTTGGTCATGGTGGTGTCCTCCAGCGGCGCCATCGGACAGCGGTTCGTACCCTTGGCGCAGAGCGACGACCATCACCTCGCGCGGCTCCGGAGCCGGATCGCCGAGCAGATCCTGGGGGTGACCCACCGCGAGGCCGCGCAGCGGCTCAGCGCCGCCGCCGAAGTTCCCGATCCGAACGATTCCGGCCTCACCGGCCCCATCGCCGATGCCGTCCGCGACATCGTCTCGGAGGAGGCCGACGCCAAGGTGGCCGTGGCCGGCGTCCCGAACCTCACGCGCTTCGGCGACCAGTACGAGAGCACCGTCAAACCGATGCTGGAGGCCCTGGAGGAGCAAGTGGTGCTGCTGCACCTGCTGGGGGAGTCGGCCGGTAACGACGTGCGGGTGCGCATCGGCCGCGAGAACCCCTACGAGCCCCTGCAGGCGGCATCCATCGTCGCCTCCGGGTACGGTGACGACGGCTCCTCGTGGGGATCCCTGGGGATCATGGGCCCCACCCGCATGGACTACCCCGCGGCGATCGCCTCCGTGCGCGCCGTGGCCCGCTACGTCGGCCGTTTCCTGGCCGAGGGCTGAGCGACCTCCCGATTAGGTGAAGAACGAAGGACAACGTTGAGCGATTACTACGAGGTTCTGGGCGTGTCCCGGGACGCGAGCGGCGACGAGATCAAGCGTGCCTACCGCAAGCTGGCGATGAAGTACCACCCCGACGTCGCCGACGACCCCAGCTCTGCTGAGAAGTTCAAGGAGATCGGCGAGGCCTACGCCGTGCTGTCGGACGCCAAGAAGCGTCAGATGTACGACCTCGGCGGCAACCCTATGGGCGGCGGCGGGGCAGGCGGCATGGGCGGGTACGGGTTCCCCGGCGGTGCAGCGGGCTTCGACGTCGGCGGACTGTTCGATGCCATGTTCGGCGCACAGACGTCGCGCGGGCCCCGCAGCCGGGTCCGTAAGGGCCAAGACGCACTGGTCCGGCTCAACCTCACGCTCGCGGAGGCCGCGTTCGGCGTCACCAAGCCGATCCGCGTCGACACCGCCGTGGTGTGCCCCACCTGCAGCGGCAAGGGGTCGGCCGATGGCGAGGAACCGGTGACCTGTTCGACCTGTCACGGTTCCGGCGATGTGCAGACCGTGCAGCGCTCCTTCTTGGGCGACATCCGCACCGTCCAGCCGTGTCCCACCTGCCGCGGCTACGGCACGATCATCCAGCACCCCTGTGGAGAGTGCTCCGGCGAGGGGCGGGTGCGTTCCACGCGCACCATCAACGTCAAGATCCCCGCGGGGGTCAGCCCGGGCAACCGCGTCCACCTCGACTCCCAAGGAGAGGTCGGGCCGGGAGGCGGACCCGCCGGCGACCTGTACGTGGAACTGACCGTCAGCCCGCATGAGGTGTTCAAGCGGGAGGGCGACAATCTGGAGATGGTCGCCAAGCTGCCCATGACCGCCGCCGCGCTCGGCACCGAGGTCTGGATCGAGACGCTGGAGGCGGACGTGGAGGGCACGGCCCCCGAGGACGCCAAGGTGAAGGTCGAGGTGCCCGCGGGTACCCAGTCCGGTGCCCGGCTCGTCGTCCAAGGACGCGGGGTTCCGCGGCTGCGCGGCACCGGACGAGGTGATCTCGGCGTTACGCTGTTGGTGCAGACCCCGACCGGTCTCGACGACGCACAACGTGACCTCCTGCGGCAATTGGCGCAGGAGCGCAACGAGACGCGTCCCGAGGCCTCGGTGGCCCGCGCCGGCGGCAAGGGGTTCTTCGGACGCCTGAAGGACGCCTTCGCCGACTGACCCGACCGCTGGCTGAGATCGAGGAGCCGATGACCGAAGCGTTGTTCCTGGCCGACCTGCACCACCCGCATGTCGGCGACACCGTCTCGCTGCGCGGCGAAGAGGGGCGCCATGCGGCGGCCGTCCGACGCATCCGCGTGGGGGAGACGATCACCATCAGCGACGGTGCCGGAACGGGCGTCCGCGGGCCGGTGACCGAGACCGACAAGGTGAGTGTGACGATCGAGGTCGCCGAGGTGCTGTCCTCCGGCGACCCGGATGTCCGTTATCACGTGGTGCAGGCGCTGGCGAAGGGCGACCGTTCCGAGCAGGCCGTCGAAATGTTGACCGAGATCGGCGCGGATCGGATCATCCCCTGGCAGTCGAGCCGTTCGGTCGTCCGATGGACCCAGGACCGGGAGGAACGGCAACTGGGACGCTGGCGCTCCACAGCCCGGGAGGCCACCAAGCAGAGCCGCCGACTCCGGGTTCCGATCGTGACCGCGGCGATGCGGACCCGCGAACTCGTCGAACTGATTCCGCAGACGACACTCGCTTTGATCCTGCACGAGAGCGCCACCGCGACGCTCTCGGAGGTCGATCTTCCGGCGTCCGGCGACGTGCTGGTCATCGTCGGTCCCGAGGGGGGCCTGACCGAGGAGGAGGTAGGCGCCTTCGTCCAGGCGGGGGCGCACGCGGTGCTGGTCAGCGACGGCGTCTTGCGGACTTCCACGGCCGGCGTGGTTGCGCTGGCGCAACTCCAGGCGTTGCAGCGGCGGGTGAGCAAGGCCAAATGACCCACGGTTCCTCCACCGCCTTCGGTTTCGAGCCGCAGGCGGTGGTCCCGGGTGGACGCGGCCGCACCGGCGTCATCACCACCCCGCACGGCACGATCTCCACCCCCGCCTTCGTGGTCGTGGGCACCAAGGCCACGGTGAAGGCGGTCCTGCCCGAGTCGGTCGCCGACCTCGGCGCCCAGGCGGTCTTGGCCAACGCCTACCACCTGTACCTGCAGCCCGGTTCGGACTTGATCGACGAGGCCGGAGGGCTGGGCGCCTTCATGAACTGGCCGGGGCCCACGTTCACCGACTCCGGCGGATTCCAGGTGATGAGCCTGGGAGTGGGGTTCAAGAAGGTCCTGGCGATGGACGCGACGGGCGTGACCGACGACGACGTGATCGCCGCTGGCAAGGAGCGCCTCGCCGTGGTGGACGAGGATGGCGTCACCTTCAAGAGCCACCTCAACGGTGACCGTCACCGGTTCACGCCGGAGGTCAGCATGAGGGTGCAGCACGAGCTGGGTGCCGACATCATGTTCGCCTTCGATGAGCTGACGACCCTGATGAACACGCGCGGCTACCAAGAGGAGTCCGTCGAGCGGACCCACCGTTGGGCCGCGCGGTGCCTGGCCGAACACGCCCGGCTCACCGCCGCCCGCGCCAGCAAGCCCTACCAGGCTTTGTTCGGGGTGGTCCAGGGGGCCCAGTACGAGGATCTGCGCAGGCACGCCGCCCGGGGGCTGGCCGCACTCGAGGTCGACGGTCAGCGCTTCGATGGGTTCGGCCTCGGTGGCGCGCTGGAGAAGGAGAATCTGGGCACCATCGTCGGCTGGTGTTCCGACGAACTCCCCGAGGACAAGCCGCGTCACCTACTGGGCATCTCCGAGCCCGACGACTTCTTCGCGGCCATCGAGAACGGGGCCGACACCTTCGACTGCGTGAACCCGTCCCGGGTGGCCCGCAACTCGGCGGTCTACACCGCCGACGGCCGATACAACCTGCTGACGGCGTCCAGCCGCCGGGACTTCGGCCCGATCGAGGAGGGCTGCGACTGCTACACGTGCGCTCACTACACCAAGGCTTACCTGCATCATCTGTTCAAGGCCAAGGAGATGCTGGCCTCCACGCTGGCGACGATCCACAACGAGCGCTTCACGGTGCGTCTGGTCGACGCCATCCGCGCGGGGATCGTCGCGGGTGACTTCGCGGCGCACAAGACAGAGTTCCTGGGCCGGTTCTACGCCCGCAAGAAGACCTCGTGACGGCCTGGGGAGTGCGCACCCACGTCGGCCGAGTGCGCCACGGCAACGAGGACTCCTTCTTCGCCGCGGAGGGGCTGTGGCTGGTGTCCGACGGCATGGGCGGTCATGCCGCGGGCGAGGTCGCGAGCAAGATCGTGATCGACACCTTCGCGCCGCTGGCTCGGCGCGGGAGCCTGCGGGCCGCCGACCTGGTCGCGGCCGTGCACACCGCCAACGAGGCGGTCTGCCGGTTCGGCGCCGACCACGCGAGGGCCCGAGGGCTGGGCGCCACGGTCACCGGGGTGGCGTCGGTGGTGGTGGCGGGGACGCGCACCTGGGCGATCCTCAACGTCGGCGACAGTCGGGTCTACCGCCTGGTGGGCGGCGCCCTGGGGCGCGCGACCATCGACCACTCCGAGACCGAGGAACTGGTCTTGGAGGGGGTCATCTCCCCCGAACAAGCCCGGACGCATCATGCCCGCAACGTCATCACGCGCAGCCTCGGGCAGGGGCAGGCGCTGCAGCCTGACGTGTGGTTGCTTCCCTGCGCGCCGGCGGAGCGGTTCCTGGTGTGCTCGGACGGGTTGAACTCCGAGGTCGGGGACGCCGACATTCGCGCGATCTGCCTGGCGGAGCGGGAGCCGCAGGCGGCGGCGGACGCCCTCGTCGAGGCCGCTCTCGCCGCCGGGGGGCGCGACAACGTCACCGCGATCGTCGTGGACGCCGGTTCACAGGGCTGACTCGGAGTCCTCCCGCCGCTTCACCGCGGCGATCACCCTGTAGGTCAGCGGCAGCAGCACGGCCTCCACCCCGACCTTGTAGACGAAGCCGACCACGATGTAGTTGACCAGGGCGGGCAGCGGGATCGAGCCGCCGCCCATCCAGGCACCGAGCGGGCCGAACGCGATCGTGCAGAACACGAGGGTGTCCACGAACTCGCCGGCGACCGTGGAGGTCAGCAGTCGTACCCAGAGTCGGTTCTCCCCGGTGCGGCGCTTGATGCGCACCAGCACCCAGGCGTTGAGCAACTGCCCGAGGAGGTAGGCCAGCAGGCTCGCCACGACGATCCTGGGGACGAAGCCGAGGACTGCCGTCCAGGCATCCTGCAGCGCCCAGTCCGAGGCTGGGGGAGCGGCCCCGACGATGAGGAACGTCACGCTCATCAGCGCCGCCATCGCGAACCCCAGCACGATGGCACGGCGCGCCTGGCGGAGGCCGTACACCTCCGCGAGGACATCGCCGAGGATGTAGGTCAGTGGAAACAGCAGCGCCCCGCCGTCGGTGATCAGCGGCAGGATCTGCACGGTCCCCACGCTCACGACGGGACCCAATTCGATCAGCTTGGTCGCCGCCACGTTCGCGATCAGCAGCAATCCGACGAAGGCCGCTACGACCAAGTCGGCCAGCCCGCGCGGGGGGCGTTCGGCGGGCGAAGCGGGAACGGTGCTGGCGTCGGTCACGGGGCCGCATGCTACCCCCGGGGCGAGCGGGCTCCGGTGTCGACCGCTCCTGACGGGCACACCCGGGCAGCAGACGCGCCGCGTGGGTTGGTGGCAAGATCGGTGCATGAGCGAGGAAGAGATCACGATCACCGACGATGGTCCTGACACCATCGACCAGCTCCAACCGGACGAGACGCTCATCGATCGAGGCGTCGACGACGTCCTCGACGAGGGCTATGTCCCCCCGGACAAGTGGTCCCCCGGCATGGGTTACGGGAACACGCCCGCCGAGGAGCGCCAGGGCGAGACGCTGGAGATGCGCGTGGCCCAGGAAGAGCCGGAGTCGGCCGGGCCCGACGAGACCCCGTGGAATCCGGACGACGAACCCCGCGAGGTGGGCAGCGTCCGGGCTGGCCGGCTGGTCGATGCCAATCACGGCGAGGCCGGCGCCGACACCACCAGCGAGGCGGTGGCTTTCGCGGTCGGGATCGACGGTGGCGCCGCGAGCGCCGAAGAGGCCGCGATGCACATCATCGAGTCGCAGGACGACGACGACATCGTCTGAGCCCTGCGCCCGAACTAGACTGGGGGGAAGCTGCCGGGCGCTTGCCCGGTCTCCCGTCCAGCATGGAGGAATGACCCTGTCATCCCAGATTCAACCCGGCCGTGAGGCCGTCCGCCAGGTGACCGTCCCCGCGTCGATCCCGATGGTCACTCTCGTCGGCCCCCGAGACGAGTTCCTGCGCACCCTCGAGACGCATCTGGACGCCGACGTCCACGTGCGGGGCAACGAGATCACCTTCACAGGCCCGGCCGACGCCGTGACTCGGGCCGCCGAGGTGCTGACCGAACTCATCACCATCGTCCGTACCGGGCAGGGCCTGACGGCGGACGCGGTGGAGCGCGTCATCGGCATGTCCGCCGACCCGGACACGCGTGCCGCCGAGATCCTGACCCAGAACATCTTGTCCACGCGCGGTAAGACGATCCGGCCGAAGACCCTGAACCAGAAGCGGTATGTGGACGCCATCGACACCCACACGGTGGTGTTCGGCATCGGACCGGCGGGCACCGGCAAGACGTACCTGGCGATGGCCAAGGCCGTGCAGGCCCTCCAGGCCAAAGAGGTCAACCGCATCATCTTGACCCGGCCAGCCATCGAGGCGGGCGAGCGGCTCGGCTTCCTGCCCGGCACGCTGAACGACAAGATCGATCCCTATGTGCGCCCGCTCTACGACGCGCTGCACGACATGGTGGACGCCGACTCGGTGCCCAAGCTGCTCACCGCAGGCACCATCGAGGTCGCCCCGCTGGCCTACATGCGTGGCCGGACGCTCAACGACGCGTTCATCATCCTCGACGAGGCGCAGAACACGTCCATGGAGCAGATGAAGATGTTCCTGACGCGGCTCGGCTTCAACTCGAGGATGGTCGTCACCGGGGACGTGACTCAGGTCGACCTTCCCGGTGGCACCAAGTCGGGTCTGCGCGAGGTGCAGTCGATCCTCGACGGCGTCGACGACATCGCGTTTTGCCAGCTCACCAACCAGGACGTGGTGCGGCATCGGTTGGTGGGCCGCATCGTCGCCGCCTATGACCGCTACGACTCCCTGCAACCGCAGGGGTCCCGAGGCCGGCCGGGCGGACCGGCGGCGCGCCGCGTGGCGCGTCATGCCGGGCAGCGGCGCAGCACCGAATCGGGGGAATCATCGTGATCGACATCAACAACGAGTCCGGCATCGAGGTCGACGAGGTCCGGCTGGTTCGGCTGGCGGCGTTCGCGCTGGAGCAGTTGCGGATCCATCCTCAGGCAGACCTGTCGATCCTGCTGGTCGACGAGGCGACCATGGCGGATTATCACGTCCGGTTCATGGACTTGCCCGGCCCCACCGACGTCCTGAGTTTCCCGATGGACGAACTGCGTCCGCCGCGAGACGACGAGGACCCGCCGCTCGGGCTGCTGGGCGACATCGTGCTCTGCCCGACGGTGACGGCGGCCCAGGCGGCCGACAACGGACGAACCGCGGACGGCGAGGCCGACTACCTGCTCGTCCATGGGTTGTTGCACCTGCTGGGCCACGATCACGCCGAACCCGAGGAGAAGCGGGTGATGTTCGGGCTCAACGATCGGATCATCGCGGCCTGGGACGCTTCGCGCGCGGCCTGACCGGGGGCGCTGTCCTGCGCGTGCGCGCCGCTAGACTGGCGCGCATCGCCGAGAAGGAGTCGTGAGTACCCCTGTTAACCCAAACCGAGTGGATCCTGCTCGTGGTCGCCGTCGTGTGCGTGCTGCTGGCCTGTGTCCTGACGTCGATCGAGTCGGCGCTCCAGTCTTTCAGTAAGTCCCGCGCCGAAGCCCACGTCAAGGAGGGCAAGCGTGGCGCCGAGCGTCTCCTGCAGATCATGCAGGACCCGGCCCCCTACCTGAACACGGCCCTGTTCCTGCGGTTGCTGAGCGAGATCAGCGCCATCGTGCTGGTCGCCGTCGTCGTGACGAACCACGTCGAGGCGCTGTGGGAAGACCTGCTGTTCACCATCGTCCCGATGCTGGTGGTGTCGTTCGTGCTGATCGGGGTCGCTGCACGCACGCTGGGTCGTCAGAAGGCCGACCGGATTGCGCTGAGCAGCACCCGGTTGATCTCCGCCCTCACCACCGTGATCGGCCCCATCCCGCAGATCCTGATCATCATCGGCAATGCGATCACGCCCGGGCGCGGGTTCACCGATGGCCCGTTCACCTCTGAGGCCGAGCTACGCGAGATGGTCGACATGGCTGAGGCGTCCGACCTCATCGAGGCCGGCGAGCGACGCATGATCCACTCGGTCTTCGAGCTGGGCGACACCATCGTCAAGGAAGTGATGGTGCCGCGCACCGAGATGGTGTGGATCGAGAAGGACAAGACTCTGCGGCAAGGGCTGTCCCTTGCGCTGCGCTCGGGTTTCTCCCGCATCCCCGTCATCGGTGAAGACGTCGACGACGTGCTGGGCGTCCTCTACCTCAAGGACGTCATCCGGCGCACCTACGACAACCCGAACGCGCAGGCGTCGGAGAACGTCGACTCGCTCATGCGCCCGCCGACGTTCTGCCCCGACAGCAAGCCCGTCGACGCGCTGCTGAAGGAGATGCAGCTGACCCGCAGCCACGTGGTGATCGTGGTGGACGAGTTCGGCGGCACCGCGGGCCTGGCCACCATCGAGGACATCCTGGAGGAGATCGTCGGCGAGATCGTCGACGAGTTCGACGAGGAGATCGCGCCGGTCGTCCGGCTCTCCGACGGCCGGTTCCGGGTCAGTTCGCGGCTGCCGGTGGACGAGTTGGGGGAGTTATTCGGGCTGAAGGTCGACGACGATGACGTGGACACCGTCCTCGGTCTGATGGCCAAGGAGCTGAACAAGGTGCCGATCGCCGGCTCGGTCGTCGACTGGGAGGGCATCGAACTCGTCGCGGAGCGTGCCTCGGGGCGACGGCATTCCATCCAGACCGTGGTGGCGGGCCTCATCCGGGAGGCGAGCGACACCGACGCGGCGGTCGACGCCACCGTCGAACTGGCGGCGTCGGCCAAGAAGGGCCGCCGCCACCACGAGCAGGCCGACGGGTCACCGGCAGGAGAGGAATCAGCATGAGCCATCCCGACGAGGATCTCGACCTCGACGCGGAGGAGCAGGCCCTGGCGGCGTCGGCAGGAGGTGCCGCGCAGGCGTCCTGGGAGGCGCCCGCGGGGTTCCGTTCCGGCTTCGCCTGCTTCGTCGGCCGACCCAACGCGGGCAAGTCGACCCTGACGAATGCGATCGTCGGGGAGAAAATCGCGATCACCTCCAGCAAGCCGCAGACCACTCGCCGGATCATCCGCGGGATCGTGAACCGACCAGAGGCGCAGCTCGTGCTGGTCGACACCCCGGGGTTGCACCGGCCCCGCACCCTGCTCGGGGAGCGGCTCAACGACATGGTCTATGAGACCTGGTCGAGTGTCGACGTCATCGGCGTATGCCTGCCCTGCAACCAGCGCATCGGCCCGGGCGATGAGTTCCTGCTCAAAGAAATCTCCGAGCTTCCCCGGCGACCCAAGCTGGTCGCCCTCGCCACCAAGACCGACCTGGTCAGCCGCGAACGGATCGGCCAGCACCTGGTCAAGATCGCCTCCATGGAGGAGCAACTCGGCCTGCACTGGGAGGCGATCGTGCCCGTCTCGGCGCTGACCGACGACCAGGTCGACATCGTCGTGGAGGAACTCGTCGGGCTGCTCCCGGCCGGGCCAGTGCTGTTCCCCGACGACGAGGTCACCGACGAGCCGATCGACACCCGGATCGCCGAACTGATCCGGGAGGCCGCCCTGGAGGGTGTCAGCGACGAACTGCCGCACTCCATCGCCGTCATCATCGACGAGATGCGTCCCCGGGAGGACCGCCCCGCCGACAAGCCGATGATGGACGTGTTCGCGTCCATCATCGTGGAGCGGGACAGCCAAAAGGGCATCATCATCGGTCATCGGGGTGAGCGGCTCAAGGAGGTCGGCCGCATCGCGCGGCTCCAGGCCAAGGAACTCCTGGGCATGCCGGTCCATCTGGCGATTCACGTCAAGGTGATGCCCGAATGGCAGCGCGACGCGAAGTACCTGAACCGCCTGGGGTTCTAGGAGTGACCCGCCGCACGCTTCCCAGCCGCGCGCGGCGCTGGGGCGTCTTCGCGGTCGGTGAGGTACGGACGGGGCTGCGCCGCGTCCGCGGCTCGGTCGTGCCGTTGCTGCAGTCGGCGATGGCCGCCGGGCTGGCGTGGTTCCTGGCCGAGCAGCTTCTGGGGCGCCAAGCCCCGCTGTTCGCGCCGATCGCGGCGTTCGTGTGCCTCGGATTCAAGGTGGACCGGGTGCCCCGCAAGGTCGCCGAGATGGGCGTGGGGGCCACGGTGGGCGTCCTGATCGGCGAGGTCATTTCGCTGTACCTCGGTGCGGGGTGGTGGCAGATGGCCCTGGCCCTCATCAGCGGCGCCATGATCGGACGGTTCCTCGACCGCGGCGAACTCACCACCATGCAGGGCGGCGTGAACGCCATGGTGGTGGTCGGGATGACGTCGTACGCGGCCCAGTCGGGTGGGTTCACCGGCCGCTGGATGGATGCCATCGTGGGCGCGCTAGTCGCCTTGGTGGGTGCGGTGCTGCTGCCTCGCCATCCCACGGAACGCCCCCGCCGGTATGCGCGCACCACCTTGTCGGAGTTCGCTCAACTGCTCGACATGCTCGGTCGTGGCCTCGTCGTCGGGGACGTGGAGGAACTCGCGGACGCCCGCGAACAGCGCAAGGTCGTCCAACAGGTGAGCAACACGTGGGAGACGACTCTGTCGACCGCTCGCGAGGTGGTGGCTGCCAACCCGAGCCTGTGGAGCCAGCGCGGCGAGGTCGCCGAACTCGGACGCCTGTACCGGTTGACCGCCCGCGCCCAGCGATCCTCCTACATGCTCGGGCGCCAGGGGCTGTCGATGGTCGAGGAGATCGGTCCGCTGCGCGAGGTCGGGGCGCTCGTGCTGGAGGCGTCCCGGGCCGCCCACGCGCTCGCAGGGTCCGTCGGCGCCTGGCAGCGTCCTGAGGGGGCGCGCGCCACGCTGCTCGGCATCGCGCGGCGGGCCTCACCGGCGCGGCTGACCTCCGACGAGTGGCGCGACATCGCGCTCATGTCGGTGATGCGCGCCCTCATCGTCGACCTGCTGCAGATCAGCGGTCTGTCCCGCTCGGACGCGCGCAACGCCCTCGCCGAGGCCACCGGACGCCCGTTCGTGGAGGGCGGCGACGACGTCCCCGATCCCGACAGCGACGACCTGGCCTCCCCGCTGTGGGGATGAGCCGGGTGGCGGGGTTCGGCCGCGGTATGTGTACCATGGCGAACATGGCACGGGCGTACCTGCTTCTTGGTCGCCGCAGCGGGTCCTAGCTCTCCCACCGAAGTAGGGGGGATCGAGCGTCAGGCTCACTCGCTGCGGTGTTCTTCGCGCGCCTGGCAATCACAGTTGAGACCTTCAGGAGATGTCGCCATGACCACCAACACCGTCACCACTGGCACGCGTGCGCAGCAGGGCAAGCCGGTGCAGCAGCCCAGCCCCATGCCTTTCCACCGCTACTCGGCCTTCCAGCCGGTGCGCGTTCCGGATCGCACCTGGCCCGACCAGCAGATCACCCACGCCCCCCGCTGGCTGACCACGGACCTGCGCGACGGGAACCAGGCACTCATCGATCCGATGACGCCGGCCCGCAAGCTGAAGATGTTCGAACTGCTGGTCAAGATGGGCTACAAGGAGATCGAGATCGGGTTCCCGTCCGCCTCCCAGACCGACTTCGACTTCGTGCGCAAGCTGATCGTCGAGGACCGCATCCCCGACGATGTGCAGATCTCCGTGCTGACCCAGGCCCGCGAGGATCTGATCTCGCGGACCGCCGAATCGCTGCAGGGTGCACATCGGGCCAACATCCACATGTACAACGCGACCGCCGAACTGTTCCGCCGGGTCGTGTTCAACGTCGACGAGTCCCAGTGCATCGCCATGGCCACCCGGGGTACCGAACTGGTCATGAAGTACGCCGACCAGTACCTGGGCGACACCGAGTTCGGCTACCAGTACAGCCCCGAGATCTTCACCCAGACCCCCACCGACTTCGCCGTCGAAGTCTGCAACCGGGTCGCCGAGGTGTGGCAGCCCGACGCCGGACGGGAGATCATCTTCAATCTGCCCGCCACCGTCGAAATGAGCACTCCGAACACCTACGCCGACCAGATCGAGTACTTCATCCGGCATGTCCGCAACCGCGAGAACATCGCGGTCTCGCTGCACCCCCACAACGACCGCGGTACCGCCGTCGCGGCCACCGAACTGGCCTTGATGGCCGGGGCGGACCGCGTCGAGGGCTGCCTGTTCGGGCACGGTGAGCGCACCGGCAACGTGGACCTGGTCACCTTGGGGCTGAACCTGTTCAGCCAGGGAATCGATCCGCAGATCGACTTCTCCGACATCGACGAGGTGCGTCGCACCGTCGAGTACTGCACGGGGTTGCCCGTCCACCCGCGTCACCCCTACGCCGGCGATCTGGTCTACACGGCCTTCTCCGGCTCGCACCAGGACGCCATCAAGAAGGGGCTGGAGGCCCTGCAGAAGCAGGCCGACTCCGAGGGCGTCGGCCTGCACGACCTGCACTGGGAGGCCCCCTACCTGCCCATCGACCCGCACGACGTGGGACGCACCTACGAGGCGGTCATCCGCGTCAACAGCCAGTCCGGCAAGGGCGGCATGGCCTACATCATGAAGAACGACCACAAGATGGATCTGCCTCGGCGCCTGCAGATCGAGTTCAGCCGGGTCGTCCAGCAGCGCACCGACGCCGCGGGCGGCGAGGTCGGCAGCGAAGCGATGTGGGAGATCTTCGAAGCCGAGTACTTCGGTGACCACACCCCGCTGGAACTGCTGCAGTACAAGCTCACCGCCGAGGGCGGCGTCTACACCGTCGACGCCGCACTGAAGGTCAACGGCGCCGAACGCCAGGTGGGAGGCGAAGGCAACGGCCCTCTGTCCGCCTTCGTGGATGCCATCGCCGCGGCCGGGTTCCCGGTCCGGGTTCTCGACTACTCCGAGCACGCCCTGAGCGCAGGCGGTGACGCCTTGGCGGCCGCCTACGTGGAGGCAGAGGTCGGCGAGGGCGACGACGCCCGCGTCGTATGGGGGGTGGGGCGGCACAACTCCATCATCACCGCCTCCATGCGTGCCGTGATCAGCGCGATCAACCGCACCGACCGACCCGAGTGATCCCCGCGACGCCCGCCTGTCCTCGTGACGGGCGGGCGTTGTGCGTCCGCGGACGGGCGGCTAAACGTGGGATCGGCGCATGCAGCCATCCCGGCATCCCTAGACTGCCGTCGGTTCGTTGTCGCCGTTGATAGGAGAATCCATGGAGCTCACACCCGACCTGCAAGAGGACTTCGACATCGTCGTGCGCCGAAACCCCGGCGAGGCGGAGTTCCACCAGGCGGTGCGCGAAGTGCTCGAATCGCTCGGCCCGGTCGTGTCCAAGCGGCCCGAGTACGGCGAGATGGGCATCATCCCCCGCATCTGTGAGCCCAACAAGCAGATCATCTTCAAGGTGAACTGGCAGGACGATCGGGGCCGTGTCCACACCAACCGTGGCTTCCGCGTCCAGTTCAACAGTGCCCTGGGGCCCTACAAGGGCGGTCTGCGGTTCCACCCCAGCGTCTACTTGGGCATCATCAAGTTCCTCGGCTTCGAGCAGATCTTCAAGAACGCCCTGACCGGCATGCCGATCGGCGGCGGCAAGGGCGGGTCTGACTTCGACCCGAAGGGCAAGTCCGACAACGAGATCATGCGCTTTTGCCAGTCCTTCATGACGGAACTGGCCGGGCACATCGGACACGACATCGACGTCCCGGCCGGCGACATCGGCGTCGGCGGACGTGAGATCGGGTTCATGTTCGGGCAGTACAAGAAGCTCACCGGCCGCTACGAGTCCGGCGTGCTCACCGGCAAGGGCCTCGACTGGGGCGGCTCGCGGGCGCGCACCGAGGCCACGGGCTACGGCACGGTGTTCTTCGCCGAGGAGATGCTCAAGCTGTCGGGGGAGAGCTTTGATGGCAAGAAGGTCGTTGTGTCGGGCTCCGGCAATGTGGCGATCTATGCCCTGGAAAAGGTCAACCAGCTCGGCGGCACCGTGGTGGCCATGTCCGACTCCTCGGGCTACATCGTCGATGAGTCGGGCATCGACCTTGCCCAGATGCAGGAGCTCAAGGAGGTCCGCCGCGGCCGCATCAGCGAGTACGCCGACGCCAACCCGTCCGCGCGGTTCATCTCCGACGGCATGATCTGGGACGTTCCCTGCGAGATCGCGCTGCCGTGCGCCACCCAGAACGAGCTGAACATCGGGGGTGCACGGGCGCTGATCGGCCACGGTTGCACGCTGGTCGCCGAGGGCGCCAATATGCCCTCCACGCCCGACGCCATCCGGGCGTTCACGTCGAACGGCGTCCGGTTCGCCCCGGGCAAGGCGGCCAACGCGGGTGGCGTCGCCACCTCCGCCCTCGAGATGCAGCAGAACGCCTCGCGTGACTCCTGGAGCTTCGAGCACACCGAGGAGCGGTTGCACGACATCATGGTCGGGATCCACGAGCGCTGCTGGGCGACCGCCGAGGAGTACGGCGCGCCCGGGGACTACGTCCTGGGTGCCAACATCGCAGGCTTCATCCGCGTCGCCGACACGATGATGGCGCTCGGCGTCATCTGAGTGCCTCGCTGACGCCGCCCCTCACCGGGCGGCGTCAGCGTCGCTGTCGCCCGTCGACGTCAGCGGTCGTTGAGGAACTCCAGCCCGCGCTGTCCGGGGTACTCCGACATGATCACGCAGGTCTGCGTCGAGGCGATCTCGGGGTGCTCGCTCAGCTCGTGCAAGACGAAGTCCGACAAGGCGCCCGGGTCCGGCATGGCGACGATCACCAGCAGATCGAACAGAGACGCCAGCAGGCTGACCCGGAGCACCCCCGGCAGGCCGGAGATGCGCTCGATCTCGGATTCGAGCCGGGCACGGGACGCCGCACGCACCTGCAGCAGGATCGCCGCGGTGAGAGCGCGGCCGACCGCCTCAGGGCTGATCTCTGCGTGGAACCCTTTGATGATCCCGGAGCCGACCAGTGTCGCGATGCGGTGGTGCGCCGTCGACGCTGCGATGTTCACGGCATCGGCTACCGCCTGGTTCGGCATACGGCCATCACGGGCCAGCAGTGTCACGATCTGCCGGTCGATGTGGTCCAAATCCCGAAGAGTCTTCATTCTCGGCATCGTTGCCCTCACGTTGGGGAGACCATCCAAAAAGACGATACCGAAAGGATCTGCGGACCTGGGCCCGCGGGACTGATAAACCCCCGCATCTGACCCAGATACTTCTTCCACTCGCTCCCTGCAACGAAGCAAGGCGGAGTAGTCGAGAGGCAAGTCATGCGCATCGGAGTGCCGACGGAAGTCAAGAGCCAAGAGTCCCGGGTGGCCATCACCCAGGCCGGTGTTCACCACCTGACCCAGCGCGGTCACGACGTCCTCATCCAAGCAGGGGCCGGCGTCAACTCCGGCATCTCCGACGAGGAGTACGTGGCGGCCGGAGCCACCCTGCTCCCGACGGCCGGTGACGTCTGGGGAACGTCCGAACTGCTCATCAAGGTCAAGGAACCGATCGCCTCGGAGTACCAGTTCCTGCGTCCCGACCTGGTGTTGTTCACCTACCTGCACCTGGCGGCGGACAAGCCGCAGACCGACGCCCTGGTCAATTCGGGCACCACGTCCATCGCCTACGAGACCGTCCAGACGGCCGACGGCGGACTGCCCCTGCTGCGCCCGATGAGCGAGGTCGCCGGACGCCTGGCCGCCCTCGTCGGCACCGAGGCCCTCATGAAGCATCACGGCGGCGAGGGCATCCTCATCCCGGGTGTGCCCGGCGTGGCACCTGCCAAGGTGCTCGTCATCGGAGCCGGTAACGCGGGCCAGAACGCCACCCAGATGGCGGTCGGGCTGCGTGCCAACGTCACCGTCTTCGACGTCAACACGTCCCGTCTGGTCGCCATCGACACCGAGTTCGGCGGCCGCGTCACGACGATGATGTCGACCGCGTGGGCGATCGAGCAGGCCGTCCGCGACGCCGATCTGGTCATCGGCACCGTCTTGGTCCCCGGCGCTCGGGCCCCGAAGGTCGTCACGAACGCGATGGTCGCGTCCGCCAAGCCCGGTTCCGTCTTCGTCGACGTCGCTGTCGACCAGGGTGGCTGCTTCGAGGACACCCACGCCACCACGCACGCCGATCCGACGTTCAAGGTCCACCAGAGCTACTTCTACTGCGTCGCGAACATGCCGGGCGCGGTGCCCGTCACGTCCACCCAGGCCTTGACCAACGCCACCCTGCCCTACATCACCAAGCTGGCCGACCTCGGCTGGCGGGAGGCGCTGCGCAGCGATCCTGCGCTCGCTGCGGGCCTGTCCACCACGGGTGGCATGCTGACCAGCGAGCCCGTGGCCGCAGCCTGGGGCCACGCCTTCACCGCTCCTAGCCATGTCCTCACCGCGTGAGGGCGCCTCGGCCGCGCACACGGCCGCGCGCGAGGATGGCTCGGAGAAGTCGCTGATCGGTCCGCCCCCCGGGGCGGACCCTCCCGAGGAGCATCTGGAGCGGGCGCTGGGCAACCGGCACCTGCAGATGATCGCCATCGGCGGTGCGATCGGCACCGGCCTGTTCATGGGGTCGGGCAAGACGATTTCGCTGGCGGGGCCGTCCATCCTGTTCGTCTACGCGATCATCGGGTTCTTCCTGTTCTTCGTGATGCGGGCGATGGGCGAACTGCTGCTGTCGAACCTGAAGTACAAGTCGTTCCGTGACATCGCCGAAGACATCCTGGGCCCGTGGGCCGGGTTTTTCGCCGGGTGGACGTACTGGTTCTGCTGGATCGTCATCGGCATGGCGGACCTGGTCGCTGTGACCGCCTATGTGTCCTACTGGGCGCCGGACCTGCCCAAATGGGTCGCCTCCGTGTGCCTGGTCCTGCTCCTGCTGGGGCTCAACCTGGTGACGGTGAAACTGTTCGGGGAGATCGAGTTCTGGTTCGCCCTGATCAAGGTCGTCACGATCATCGCCTTGATCGCGGTGGCGATCGTGATGGTCATCACGGGGTTCGTCGCACCCGACGGGCACCGGGCGGCCCTGGACAACCTGTGGAACGACGGAGGCATGTTCCCCATGGGCGTGGCGGGCTTCCTCGCCGGGTTCCAGATCGCCTTCTTCGCCTTCCTCGGCATCGAACTGGTCGGGACGGCCGCGGCCGAGACCAAGGACCCCAGTGTCACGCTGCCCAAGGCGATCAACGCCATCCCCATCCGCGTCGGGCTGTTCTACATCCTGGCGCTGGCGGCGATCATGTGCGTCACCCCGTGGCGGCTCATCGACCCGGGCGTCAGCCCCTTCGTGTCGATGTTCGGCCTGGCGGGGATCGGCATCGCCGCCTCGGTGGTGAACTTCGTGGTGCTCACCAGCGCGGCGTCCTCGGCGAACTCGGGCATCTACTCCACCTCGCGAATGCTGTACGGGCTCGCTCTGGACAAGAAGGCGCCGGCGTTGTTCGGGATGCTGTCGAAGCACAAGGTCCCTGCCAAGGGCCTGATCTTCTCCTGCTGCTGTCTGGCGCCAGGCATCATCCTGCTCTACTCGACGGATTCGATCGTGGAGGCGTTCACGCTCGCCACGACGGTGGCCTCGGTGCTGTTCATCTTCGTGTGGACCCTGATCCTGTGCTCCTAC
>NZ_DAIOIA010000054.1:0-18781 GCF_036744435.1 Propioniciclava sp.
CTCGCGACCGGACGCGACCCCCGGGCGATCGCGGAGGAGATCGGTGACGGCGGGGGCGGCGGGTTGAAGCGTTACCTCACCGAGGTCCTCAACGAGATGCTGGCCCCGATCCGGGCGCGTCGCGCCGAGTTGGCCGCCGACCCGGGCTACCTCAACGACGTCCTCGCTGCGGGCAATGCGAAGGCGAACGCCGTGGCGGATGCCACGCTGTTGGAAGTACGGCAAGCGATGGGAATGAGGTACTGATGAGCGGCCAGGACAACCAGGGTTGGATCGTCTCGCGGCGCACCGGCTGGCGTGCCGTGTGGGGCGTGCTCGGCATCCTCGTGTTCGGAGCGGCGTTCGTCGCCGCGCTGGTCGCCTTTGTGAGTGCTCCCCACGTCGACTCCGGCATGCTCGTGATCATCACGCTGCCCTTCTTCGCGGCGGCGATCGTCATGGCTGCGGAGGCCGTGAGCCAGGGCCTGGTGCACCTCGACGCCGATGGGTACCGGATGCCGCTGCGGCCCCGACGCGCCTGGATGGATGTGCTCGGCGTCGGCCTCGGTGAGGTCGATGGCCGCCGGACGCCCGTCGTCGCGGTGGCGGGAACCGGCGATTTCCCGGTGATCCAAGACACCTTCCCCGGATTTGCGGACGCCGACGCGGAGACGCTCATCAACGCCATCGGCGCCCGAGTGGGGGAGCCGCGCGGATTCTCCGGGCTCACCGTCGACGACGCGTGGTGGGGCGACGTCGAGGCCGAGGCCGACCGGGTAGCGGCACTGGTCGCCGACGCCATCAGTCGCGATCCCCTCGCGCGCGAGCGGGTCTCCTACGGGTACCCCGGGCTGGTGAGCGCGGTGCGGCTCGACTACGGCATGAATGAGGCCGGGGACCGGGTCGAGGTCTTGTGCCGTCGCACCAGCGATCTGGCGCTCACCCATGAGGGCCGCCGCTGGCTGCGGCAGAACGGCAAGCGGTCGGCCGACCCGGCCGGCCAGGTCGCCTGGCTGCTGGGGGCTTACCAGTTGACCGAGGCGCCGAGTGGTGGCGCGGGGTTTGACAGGGTGACCGTTCAGGTCGAGGGGCAGCGTCCCCTCCGGTTCAACGCCGAGGAGCCCGACCGGTTCGCGATGGCCGCATGACCACGGTGGAACCGCGGGAGGACCCGCCCACCGAGGCGAGCGAGCTCGAGACCCTGCTCGGTTTCCTGGACTATCAGCGCGGCACCATCGCGCTGAAGACCGACGGCATGGACGACGTCCAACTGCGCACGCCGCTGCCGCCGTCCACCATGACGCTGGGAGGCCTGCTGAAGCACCTCGCCTTCGTCGAGGACTTCTGGATCGGGATGACGGTGCGGGGGCGACCGCCGGCTGAACCGTTCTCCTCGGCGCCCTGGGACGATGACCCCGACTGGGAGTGGAGTTCGTCGGCGTGGGACACGGCCGACGAACTGCGGGAACTGTGGGGCGGCGCCGTCGAGGCGTCCCACAGTGAACTCGACGAAGTGCTGGCCGACCTCGGGGACGCGGGCCTGGGCACGCGGTTCCCGCGTTGGGAATCTGAGGAATCGGTGTCGCTGCGCTGGGTGCTGATCCACCTCATCGAGGAGTACTCGCGCCATGCGGGCCACGCCGACCTGCTGGCAGAACACGTGGACGGCCGCAGGGGAGAGTAACTCATCCCTGATCCGACGGGAACGCCCGGTGCGCCTGAGGCGCACCGGGCGTTGCTGTGCGGGGATACTCTCCCCAGCTCGTCAGGACTGCGAGGGCTCCGGCTGGGCCACCTGCTCGGCGGTCGCCTTGCCGCGGCCGCGACCGCCACGCCGGCGGCGCCTCGTGCCCGCAGGCTGGTCGCCCTCGGGCTGCTCCGTCGGGATGCCGGCGGACCGCTCGGCCTGGATCGGATCCGTGTCGGATGCTGCGACGCCACCAGCGGCGTCACCGACGATCTCCCCGTTGTGCAGCCGACGCCGGGTCCGGTTGCGCTTGGGACGCTCTTCCCGCGGTGCGCGCTCACGGGCCTTCGGCTCCTCGCGACGCGCCTCGCGCAGACGCCCCTTCGTGCCCCGGGGGATGTTGAGGTCGGAGAACAGGTGGTCGCTGGTGGAATACGTCTCCACCGGGTCGACGAAGTCCAGACCCAGTGCCTTGTTGATGACCTTCCACCGGGTGACGTCGGCCCAGTCGACCAGCGTGACCGCGACGCCGGTGTTCCCGGCCCGGCCGGTGCGCCCGATGCGGTGCACGTAGGTCTTTTCGTCGTCGGGGCACTCGTAGTTGATCACGTGGGTGATGTCGGCGACGTCGATGCCACGCGCCGCGACGTCAGTCGCGACGAGCAGCTTGACGCGATCCTCCCGGAACTTGGTCAGTGCCTTCTCGCGCATGACCTGGGAGAGGTCGCCGTGGATGCTCGTGGCGGAGAAACCGCGCTCCTCGAGATCGTCGGCCAGCCGCTGAGCGGCGCGCTTGGTGCGGGTGAAGATCATCACCTTGCCGGCATGGTCGGCCTGCAGGATCCGGGAGACGATCTCGGGCTTGTCGAGGTCGTGGGCCTGGTACACGAACTGCGTCGTGGCCGGGACGGTGGTCTGCTCATCGTGGCCCTCGGCGCGGATGTTGACCGGTTGGCTGAGGTGGCTGCGCGACAGCGACACGATCGCGCTCGGCATGGTCGCCGAGAACAGCAGCGTCTGCCGTGAGGCGGGCGTCTTGGCGATCAGGCGGTCGACGTCGGGCAGGAAGCCCAGGTCGAGCATCTCGTCGGCCTCGTCCAGCACCAGGACCTTGACGTGGCTCAGATCCAGCGCCCGACGGTTCACCAGGTCCAGCAACCGTCCGGGCGTGCCGACGACCACGTCGACCCCGGTCGCGAGGGCGTCGAGTTGCGGCTCGTAGCCGACGCCGCCGTAGACGGTCAGGATGCGGGCCGCCCGCACCGTCGCGGCGTCCTTCAGGTCGTTGGTGATCTGCAGGGCGAGTTCGCGGGTCGGCGTCATGATGAACGCCTGCGGCTTGCCCGGGTAGGCGAGCTCGGCGTAACCGGGGTCGGTGGGAACGGTGATCCGTTCCAGCAGGGCGATACCGAAGGCCAGCGTCTTGCCGGTGCCGGTGCGCGCCTGCCCGATCATGTCGGTGCCTGCCATCGCGATCGGCAGCGACATCGCCTGGATGGGGAACGGGTGGGTGATGCCCTTGTTGGCGAGAGCCTCGACGATCTCGCTGCGGACGCCGAGATCCGCGAACGTGGGCTTGTCGGTGGTCTGCGTGGGCAGGGTTGAAGCGCTCAGGGTCGTGCCTTACTACTCACCGGCGCGCGGCCGGGAACGGACCCTCCGCAGGCGCGACGCGCATGGGTGCGCTCAGCGGCGGGGACGCACAAAGGTGTGCGTCCCCCCCCAGTTTAGCTCAGTTGCCGACGGCCCCGAACCCGACCGCCCGCGCGTGTTCGCTGCCCAGTTCGACGTAGGCGATCTGCGTGGCCGGAATCAGGACCTTGCGGCCCTTCTCGTCGGTCAAGACCAGCGTGGTCTGGTTGGCGATCGCGTCAGCGAGTGCCTTCTCGACCGCTGCGGCCGACTCCCGGGACTCGACGACGACTTCGCGCGGAACGTCGCGCACACCCACCTTGATCTCCATGGATCTTCCCTTCCAATGCTCGGTTCGCGACCGACCCTACCCGGGGTGCACGGGCCGCCGCGGGTCACTTCGCGGCGGGCGAACGCACGCGATCACGGGCGTGCCGGGAGGACTCCTCGCCGTTGTGCCAGCAGTCCGGAGAAGAGGTCGCCTCGGCTCTCGACCCGGGCCAGCACCTCGGGTGCGGTGAAGCTGAGCTGAGCGCCGTCGGCCGCCGCCTCCACCTCCTCCCAGGTGACGGGTGCGGAAACGGTGGGGGTGTCGCGGGCGCGCAGGGAGTAGACCGACACGGTGGTGCGTCCGGGGAGGTTCTGGTTGACGTCGAGGAGGATCCTGCCCACGCGGGCGTCCCGCCCGATCGCCGTCACGAAAAGCTCCGGGTGCCGGGACACGAGCGCCTCGGCGAGTCCCTGGACGTAGCCGAGCGCGTCCCCGGCCGGGGTGGGTTGGACCGGTGCGTACACCTGGATGCCTTTGCTCCCCGACGTCTTGGCGAACGCGGCCAGCCCTGCTGCTCCCAGTTCTCCGGCGACCAGGAGGGCCGCCGTCGCGATGAGGGGCATGGTGACCCCCGCGCCGGGGTCGAGGTCGACGACGACCTGATCCACGAGGACCTCGGGCGATAACCTGACCGCTGCATCCGGGTCCGGGGTGCGCCACTGCGTCGAGTGCAGTTCCAGCGCGGCAAGGTTGGCCAGATACACCAGCGCCGGGACCCCGTCGACGAGCGGATACACCACCTCACCTTCGGAGCCGTCGACGATCTGCCGCTGCAGCCAGGGGGGAGCGCCCGCGGGAACGTTCTTCTCGAAGAAGGACGCGCCGGTGGTCCCGTGCGGGAAGCGGACCCGGGTGACGGGTCGCCGCGCCAGGTGGGGAAGCAGGACGGGGGCGACAGTGCGGTAGTAGTCGATCACCTCACCCTTGGTGAACCCGGAGGGATACAGCACCTTCTCGAGGTTGGTCAGCTTGAGCGTGCGCCCGGCCACCTCGGCGACGACATCGGCCATGCGTCCACGGTAGCCGTGGGCGAGGAAGCGGCACACCCCCAGGCACCCCGAACAGCCCTCCCGCATCCATTGTCGGCGGCGCGTGATGGGATGATCATCGTGATGAACGTGGTGGCGCAGGCGACGGGTCCCCTGCTGATGCTCGGTGCAGCGGGCACGGGCAAGACCACCTTGCTCGCGCAGGCTGCCGCCGATCGGCTGCGGGAGGGGCGTCCCCCGGCATTGATCTTCGCGGCCTCCCGCCAGGCCGCCTCGGAACTGCGCGATCGCATCGTTCGGGCGTGTGGGCAGACGATGCTCGCGCCGCGCGTGCTGACGATCCACGCCTTCTGTCTCGAGCTCGTGCGGGCCTTCGGCCACGACGAGGATGCCGCCCCGGCGCTGCTGACCGCCCCCGAGCAGGAGTTTCGCATCCGCGAACTGCTGGCGGGCTGGCAGGGTCGCTGGCCCGCTGAGTTGGCGGACGCGGTCGGCACCCGGGCGTTCGCCGCGCAGATCAGGGCGGTGCTGGCACGGGCCCGACAACTCGGCCTCGATCCGACGGACGTGGTGGGCCTGGGCGAGGCCGCCGGGGAGCCGGGGTGGAGCAGTCTGGGCCACTTCATGGCGGAGTATCTCGACGTGTTGGACGCCGAGGCCCGGCTCGACTACGCAGAGCTCGTTCATCGCGCACGTCTGCTCGTCGAACGCGACGACGTCCGCAGAGCCGCGCTGCAGGGTGTCGGGGCGGTGTATGTCGACGAGTGGTGCGAACTCGACCCCGCACAGATCTCGCTGGTGCACGCCCTCATCCCGGAAGGGTTCCCCCTCGTCGCCTCGGCGGATCCCGACACCGCCATCTATCGCTTCCGTGGCGCGCATCCACGCGCAGCCGCCGAGTTCGTCCGGCTCTTCCGCACGGCGGGGGCGCCTCCGGCGATCGAGGTGCTCACCACGGTGTGGCGTCAGTCGGCTGGCCAGGTGGCGGCCCTGGCCCATCTGCGACGGCGCCTCGGCGCGCCGGCGTTGGAGGGCGTGGAGGTGGGCCGTGCATACCGGGAGAGCCGTGCGGAGGCGTCCGGTGAGATCGAGGTCTGGACGTGCCCCGATGAGGCCACCCAATCCCGGGTGATCGCCGGCGAACTGCGCGCCGCCCATCTCGACCAGGGCATGGCGTGGGGCGACATGGCCGTCTTGGTGCGAGCGGGACGCCGCCAGATCCCGATGCTCGCCCGTGAGCTGTCCGACGCGGGCATTCCCGTCGAGGTCGCCGGCGACGAGATCGGCCTGGCGGAAGAGTTGGCCGTCCGTCCCCTGCTGCTGGCGTTGAGGGTGGCGGGCCGCGGGGGCGCCCCGGATCCCGATGAAGCGCACCGGCTGCTGTTGTCGGGGTGGGGCGGCTTCGATGCGGTGTCGATTCGACGGCTCGGACGGCGCCTGCGTGGCGCCGATCCGGACGCGGTGGGCGTCCCCGCTGACGCGCTGATCGCTCAAGTCCTCGGCGGGCTTCGCGACATCCCGGAGGGGGAGGACGAACTGACGCTGCGCCGGGATCTCCTCGCCGCTGCGGCGGCCATCGTGCGCGCCGGGGGCCGCCCCGAGGAGGCGTTGTGGGCGTTGTGGTCCGGCACCGAGTGGCCCCAGGCGCTGCGCGGGGAGGCGCTGGCCGCCGGGGACGCGTCGCCGCGGGCCCACCGCGATCTCGACGCCGTGACCGCGTTGTTCGCCTTGGCGGCAGACTCGGTGGCACCACCAGGCTCCGAGGGCGTCAGGTGGTTCCTCGCGGAGGTCACCCAGCAGCAGATCCCCGCTGACAGCCAGCGGGAGGCCGCCGTCTTCGGCCGGGGCGTCCGCGTCCTCACGGCCCACCGGGCCAAGGGCCATCACTGGCCGTTCGTGGTCGTCGCGGGCGCACAGGAGGGGATCTGGCCCGACGTGCAGCGGCACGGATCGGTGTTTGATCCTCTCCGGCTCACCTCGGACCTCCTCGGGGAGGGTGTGTCGACGCGCGAACTGGTGGCGAGCGAACGCAGACTGTTCCTGCTGGCCTGCTCACGGGCCGAGGGGCGCCTCCTGGTCACGGCGGTGGAAGGCACCGAGGGCGAGGACGACCGTCCCTCGCGCTTCGTCACCGAGCTGGGGCGGCAGGTGCGCACGGTCGCGACCCCCGAGCCGAGACTGCACACCCTGCGGGCCCTGGTGGCCGACCTTCGGCGCACCGCCCAGGACGCCGCGGCCTCTCCCGCACTGCGATCGGCGGCGGCCCGGCGGCTGGCGATGCTGGCCGAGCAGCGCGATCCTTCCGGCGCCCCGCTGGCACCCGATGCCGACCCGCGGCGCTGGTGGGGGTTGCTGGAGCCGACGAGTTGGGCCGCCCCCGCGCGCCCCGGGAGCCTCACGCTGAGCCCCTCGCGGCTGCACGACATCCTGACCTGCCCGCGGCAGTACTTCCTGCGCAGAGAAGCGCGTGCCGATCCACCCCGGGGAAGCGCCACCATCCTCGGTTCGGTGATCCACGCCGTCGCCGAGCGCGCGGGAGCCGGGGAGCTCACCGCCCTCAGCGCGGAGGAGCTCCTCGACGAGGTGTGGGCCGACATCCCGTTCCCAGCGGCGTGGCTGTCAGCCTCCGAGCGCGCGGACGCCGACGCGGCAGTGGAACGTTTCCTGGCCTGGCAGAAGGGTCACGAGCACGCCAACCTGGTGGGGGTGGAGGTGCCCTTCGACATCCGCGTCGAGCTCGAGGGGGGGCCGGTCACGCTTCGCGGCACGGTCGACCGCTTGGAGCGGACCCCGAGCGGAGACCTGCGGGTCATCGACTTCAAGACCGGCCGCTCCACCCCGACCCGAGACGAGGTGGCGGCGATGCCCCAGATCGGGGTGTATCAGCTGGCCATCGAGGCAGGTGCGTTCGCCTCCGTGGCACCAGGGGCGTCCTCCGCGGGGGCAAGCCTGGTGTACCTGCGTCACGAGAGCACCGATGGTTGGCCCAAGGAGTTCCGGCAGCCGTCCCTGAGCGAGGTCCCGCACCTCACCCAGGATCCCGCCGAGCTCGTGTACCCGACCTGGGTTCATCATCGGGTCGCCGAAGCGCGCGACGTTCTTGCGGCTGGACGATTCGAGGCCCGGCCCGGCCCGGCGTGCCGGTACTGCCCGGTGCGATCGAGTTGCCCTGCCAGTAGCGGACAGGTGATCTGACATGGCGCTGTTGACGCATCCTGCCCAGCTCAGCGAGGCGCTCGGCATTCCCTTCTCGGCCCAGCAGCTGGCCGCGATCACGGCGCCCCTGGAGCCGAGCGTCATCATCGCCGGGGCCGGCTCCGGCAAGACGACCGTCATGGCGGCCCGCGTGGTGTGGCTCGTCGGTACCGGGCAGGTCCGTCCGGAGCAGGTGTTGGGGCTCACGTTCACGCGCAAGGCGGCCGCCGAGTTGAGCGGGCGCGTGCGCGCGGCGCTGGCCGGTGCCCGGGTGGTGGACGCCACCGGCGACGACGACGCCGGGGAACAGGTGATCATGACGTACGACGCGTTCGCCTCGCGCTTGGTCGCCGACCACGGCCTGCGGATCGGCGTCGAGGGCGACGCCCGGATGCTCACCGGGGCATCACGGTTCCGGATGGCGTCGAAGGTCGTGTCCCGGGCCCCGGGACCCTGGGCCGAGCTTGCCCGGCTGCGTCCCGACTCGGTGACCGACAAGGTGCTCACGCTCGACGCGGAACTCTCCTCCCATCTGGTCGCCCCGGAACGGCTCCTCGACCACGCCTTCACCGTGATCGGCGGGGTGGAGTCCTCTCCGCGGAGCCGCACCAAAGACCTCTACGCCTCGATGAAGCGGGCTGCGGCGATTGCCGCCGAGCGGGCGGAGCTGTCCGGCCTGGTGGAGGACTATCAGCGCCTGAAGCGGGAAATGGGCGCCGTCGAGTTCGCCGACCAGATGGGGGTGGCGGCTGACCTGGCCCGCCGCGTCCCTGACGTGTCGCGAGCGCTCCGGTCCCAGTTCCGGGTCGTCCTGCTCGACGAATACCAAGACACCTCAAGCGCGCAGGCAGCGCTGCTCTCCGCGCTGTTCTCCGGGGAACGACCCGATGACGGCCGTGGCTTCCCGGTCACGGCGGTCGGTGACCCGTGCCAGGCGATCTATGGCTGGCGCGGCGCCGCCGCCGCGAACATCATCACCTTCGCCACGCACTTCCCCCGCAGCGACGGGTCACCGGCCACCGGGTATGCGTTGACCGTGAACCGACGCTCGGGCCAGCGCATCCTGGACGCCGCCAACGTCTTGTCGGCTCCCTTACGGCTGGACAAGGAACTTCAGTGGGACGGCATCGACAGCGATCTGGTTGCGCCCCCGGGGACTCCGCCCGGTGACATCGCAGTCGCGTCCTTTGCCACATGGCCAGGAGAGATGTCCTGGATCGCCGACGATATCGCCGCAGCCCATGATTCCGGGCGTGCCGTGCGATGGTCGGACATCGCCGTGCTGGCCCGGCGCAATCAGCACATCCGCCCGCTGTATGGGGAACTGCTCGCGCGAGGCATCCCGGTGGAAATCGTCGGTCTGGATGGACTGCTGGCGGTGCCGGAAGTGGCTGACGTGGTCGCCATGCTCCGCGTCCTGGGCGACGCCACCGCCAATCCCGATCTGGTGCGGATCCTCACCGGGCCGCGATGGAGCATCGGACCCGCCGACCTGGCAGTGCTCGGCAGGCGTGCCCGAGAGCTCGCCGGGGGCGAGTCGCCGACCGAGGAGCGCGACCCGCGGGAGGAGATCGCGGCCATCATCGACCAGACCGAGGCAGCGCAGTCGCCGTCGCTGGCCGAGGCACTGATCGATCTGGGGGAGGGGCCCTACTCCGCGGCGGGCCGGGTGAGGCTCACCCAATGCGGCCGGGAGTTGTCCGGCTTGCGCGGGCACGTCGGCGCGCCGGTGACGGACTTGGTGCGGCGCATCATCACGTTGTTGGGCCTGGAGGTCGAGCTGGCGCTGCGCGGACCGCACGGCACGAGGCAACTGGATGCGTTCGTGTCCCAGGTGGCCGGTTACGCCGACCTGGACGGTGACGGCTCCCTGACCGGGCTGCTGGCCTGGCTGGCCGCCGAGGAGGAGCACGGTGTCGGCCTGGAGCAGGCCGTCCCCACGGCCTCCGACTCGGTCAAGCTGCTGACCATCCACCGCGCCAAGGGGCTGGAGTGGGAGGTGGTCTACCTCCCAGCGCTCGCGGACAAGGTGTTTCCTTCCGACCGGGTGCAGGGGAACTGGCTGGGGCGCTCCGACGTGCTGCCGGCTGACCTGCGCGGAGACGCCGACAACGTGGCACAGCTGGCCGACTACTCCGACGCGGATGCGAAGGCCTACGCGGAGGCGCTGAAAGCAGAGGCCCGGCGAGCCGACGACCGGCTCGCCTACGTCGCGGTGACCCGCGCCCGGCAGCACCTGGTCGCGACCACCCACGCGTGGAGTGACCTGATCAAGCCGCGGGCGGTGTCGCCCTACCTGACGGTGCTGGAGGGGTTCGCCGAAGAGCCGCTCCACGAACCGATTCCGCCCAGCAACCCGTTGCTCAGCGAGGGCGGCGGGTTCCCCTGGCCCGCCCCGCGCGACGAGGCACAGTGGCTCGTGCGGACCGAGGCGGCCGAGGCCGTGAGGGCGGCCCAGGCCGACCCGACCGGCGTCGATGAGCCCGTGGTCTTCCTGGATGAGGCCGCAGAGGTGGCCCGGTGGGACCAGGCGGCCGACCAACTGCTCGCCGAGGCACGCCTGCGCCGCGGACAGGATGTGTCCGCCGTTGCGCCCCCTTACTGGTCACCGACGAGCCTCATCGCAGCACGAACGTCGCCGGAGGAGTTCCGTGCCGACCTGGTGCGTCCGATGCCGTCACCGCCACGACGGGCGGCGCGCGTCGGCGAGGAGTTCCATGCCTGGCTGGAGCGCCGCGGACGCGACAACCCCGCCCTGCTGCAGGCCCCCGACGCGGTGCCCCGTGACCCTGCGTTGCGACGTTTGATCGCGGCCTTCGAGGCGGGTCCCTACGCGGACCGACGGCCCGTGGCCACCGAGGTCGCCTTCTCCCTGTTCCTGGGAGGAGACGTCGTCCGGGGCCGGATCGACGCGATCTTCGCGACCCCGGACGGCGACCAGGTCGTGGATTGGAAGACGGGCCGATCCCAGGTGCCCGACGCGCTGCAGTTGGCGCTCTACCGGCTGGCATGGTCGGAGCTCAGTGGGCGGACGCCGGAGCAGGTCGACGCGGTGTTCTACGACGTCCTCGACGCCATGATCATCCGTCCATCCCCCCTCCCCGGGCGTCCCGAACTCGAGCGGTTGATCGGCGAGGCACGCGGTCGGGGCTAGCGTGGTCGTCATGGAACCTTGGGTGCCTGACAGCGCACTGGACCGCCTGCTGGAAGACCGTGAGGATCCGGCGTGGGTGGCTGCTCGATGGGAGGATCCCTCGACACAGGTCCTCGGGGTGAACGACCGCTCCGGAGTCTCGGCTACTCCCGACCAGGACGGTCTGCGTGGCATCCGTCCCGGTGGCCCCTACGATCCGGAGCACCACTTCCTGATCGGTGCGGTCGACGGAGTGCCCTGGTTCGCGCTGGCCGCCACCCCTGAGGGGCCGTCGTCGTCGCTGCGCGTGCTGGGGGGCGTCCTCCCCGAGACCGAGCTCGACATCGCCATGACTGCGGTCGCGATGGTCAACTGGCACCGGGAGGCGGGGTTCTGCAGCCGATGCGGGACCGCGACCAACGTGACTGCCGGTGGTCACACCCGGGTCTGCCCGGGGTGCGGTGCGCAGTGGTTCCCGCGCATGGACCCTGCCGTGATCGTCGCCGTGCTCGACGAGGAGGGCCGTCTGCTGCTGGGCCACCACGTGGGGTGGGAGGACACCCGCGTGTCCATCCTTGCCGGGTTCGTCGAGGTCGGGGAATCCCTCGAACAGGCCGTCCGCCGGGAGATCATGGAAGAGTCGGCGGTGGCGCTGGCGTCGCTGCGCTACGTGGGCAGCCAACCGTGGCCGTTTCCCCGCTCGCTCATGCTCGGGTTCGTCGCTTCGGCTCGTGGCCAGGAGGTGCGCGCCGACGGCGAAGAGATCCTGTGGGCGCGGTTCTTCACGCGCGCGGAGGTCACGGCTCAGGTGGCTGACGGAAGCCTGACGTTGCCGATGCGCTCCTCGATCGCCTCCCGGATCATCACGGCATGGCGGGACGGCGAGATCGGCGTCGAGGAACCGGCCGCCGACTGACGCACGTCATCCCAGGCGTGCGGCGAGCCCGCTCATGCGGCGGGCGGGACGGGCGATCGCCTGGGCGACGGCTGCTTCGTCACCGAGCAGGAGCACCGACTCGCGAGCCCGCGAGACGGCGGTGTAGAGGAGTTCCCGGGTCAGCAGCGGCGAACCTGCGGGCGGCAGGATCACGCTGACGTGGCGGAACTGGCTGCCTTGAGCCTTGTGGACCGTCATCGCATGCACGCTGGTCAGCCCGTCGAGCACGTAGGGGGAGAAGGGCCGGGGACGCCCCGCCACGCCGAACCACGCCTGCGGCGCCTCCCCGGTGGACAAGACGACTCCCGTGTCACCGTTGTACAGCCCCAACTCGGGACGGTTGACGGTCATCATGACCGGACGCCCCGGGTAGGCGTCCCCGTCGGCGACGAACCCGGGAACCTCGGCGCTCAGCCACGCCACCGCGTGCCGCGACCATTGCGCCACCCCGAACGGGCCGGTGCGATGGCCGCACAGCAGGCGGTGCGTGTCGAGGGCCTCCAGCGCGGCCGCGGGGTCAGCGGCGGCGACCGCTTCGGCGACTCTGCGCCCGGCGGCCACGACCTGGGCGCGTGCGGCGGTGAGACCGTCCTCCCCGTCGGCCAGTCGAACCCCGGATTCGCCACCGGACAAGGTGGTCAGGGCCAGGTCGGCGTCACCGGTGCGAATCGCGTTCGCCAGCGTGGCGATCGCACCCTGGAAGCGGAAGTTGTGGCTGAGCCGTGCCACGATGCCCGCGCTGGCGGGTGCGCTGGTGATGTCGGCCAGGACGCTTCCGGCGTCGACGGAGGAGAGTTGGTCGGGGTCGCCCACCAGAACCAGACGTGCGCCCGGCTTGAGGGCTTCGAGCAGTCGAGCCATGAGCGCCATGGACACCATGGACATTTCGTCGATGATCACGACGTCGTGCGGCAGGGGCCGGGTCGCGTCGTGTGCGAACCGGGTGCGCGAACCGCGCCGCCACCCGAGCAGGGCATGCAGTGTCACCGCGCGGGCCGCCGGGTCTCCCAGAGACTCGGTCATGCGCGCCGCGGCTTTGCCGGTGGGGGCGGCGAGCGCGACCAGTGCGTCGGGCCGCTCGGCGCGGATCCGTGCCATGACGGCGCGGATGGTCCACGTTTTGCCGGTCCCCGGGCCCCCGGCGATCACTGTGACGGGGCTGGTCACCGCCAGTTCGACCGCGTCCTGTTGGCCCTGGGGTGTGCCCCCGCTCGGGGCGGTCGTGAGGCGGGCGAGCATTTCGCGGCGCACGACCTCCTGGTCGGCGTAGTGCCGTTCGAGATACAGCGCCCCGTCGACGAGGCGTAGGGGCCGGGCCGGGGCGCCCTGCGATCCCAGCGTGACGGCCGGACTGCGGCGCAATGCCTCTTCCCAGGCGGTCTGCTCGGGCCACCAGGAGGGATCCAACTCGACGGCATCCTCCCATTGGTCGAGTTCGCGCAGCCGATCCAGGGGCAGGCAGATGGATCCCAGGCGCAGCGCCCGGACGGTCAACGCCGCGGCGAGCAGGACGCGAGGGTCCGCCTCTCCGAACAGGTAGCCCCACTGTTGAGCGGGATGCACGTCGGACCACGTCAGCGCGCCAGCAGCATTGAACGTTGCCAGCAGGCCGGTGGCGCTCACGGCGCGGGTGTCGTCGGTCATGAGGGATCTCCGGCCAGTAGTGCGGAGGTGGCCAGAACCAGGGCGGTGCTGGGTTCCCAGGTGAAGACACCCAGCGGGTGCCCGCCGGGTTGAGGGGTGTCGTGTCCGGCCATCCCGCGGACGAACAGGTAGGCGACCCCGCCGAGGTGACGGGTCGGCTCGTAGGGGGCCCATCGGGTCGCCAGGAAGCGGTGCAGCGCGACGCTGTAGAGCAACGCCTGCAGCGGGTAGTGGCTGCTCATCATCGCTTCGGCCATGGCGTCTTGGGTGTAGTGCCCGACCGTGAGGGGCTGATCCGCGGGTGCCAGCCGGTTGGTCTTGTAGTCCACCACTACGAAGCGTGCGTCGGTGCCGGATCCGTCACGGAGCACGGCATCGATCGAGCCGGTGAGGAAACCATGGAGGCGCTGGTCGGCCAACAGCGGAGACGCCAGTCGGGCTGGATAGTCGACCAGTGGGTCGTCTCCGGGCAGGTGACGGGCCAGCAGGTCGGCGATGTCGGCGACGCTGGCTCGTGGATTGGACAAGGCGAACTCGAAGTCCATCTCAGCGAGTCGGTCGGCGGGGGAGAAGTCGCGGAGCGTCCGGTCGGGAAGCGACGGCCCCAGGGGAGTGACGAAGCTGGGGGCGAGCGCCTCGGCGAGGGCGGCGGGGTCGACGTCGGGGACCGGCACCCTGCGCAGTGCAGCGTAGGTCTCGGTGGTGAGGTCGGCGCGCCAGGTGGCGGTGGTGGCGTCGGTGGCCTCGTAGACGGCATGGACCAGGGTCCCGAAGGCCGCCCCGGCGGGAAGCGCGGCCATCGGCGAAGGCGCGGCGAAGGCCGGATTCGGGAGCGCGGTCAACTCGTCGGTACCCGTCTCGTCGTCGAGCAGCAGCGCCTGGGCTGGTACGGGTTGGTCGTGGGCGGCCGCCGTCAGACCGGAGTAGGAGGTGCGTCGCCAGGCGTGATCGATCGAGCGTGTCCACGCGCGCACCCGGAGGTCGGGCGGCGTGGGGCGCGGGCGGGGCAGCGGCGCCACTGCGTCGGTCAGCACGGTGGCTATCCCGGCGCCGGGCAGCCAGCCCACCCCCTGCGGGGTGGAATCGATCAGCGGCTCGTCGAGCGGGAACGACGCCCGCGGCCGACGCGGCTGGGCGGGGTCGTGATCGGCGTGGAGAAGGCGGTGCAGCGGGGAGGAAGCTACCCGGGGATGCGCCGCCCACCAGGTGACCACCCGCGACTCAGCCCGAGTCAGGCCCACGTAGAAGGCGCGCAACGCCTCGTCGCCGTCTTCGGTGAGGTGCCGCTCCCACCGGTCGGCACGACCGGGGCTTCGGCGACCGCCGACGTCCAGGTGCCGGGTGGTGCCGCCGGGGAGGACGAGTGCGGCCCCGCGGTCGGGTTCGACCGGGAACTCGTCGGCGGCCTCGGGGAGCAGGACCACCGGCCATTGAAGACCCTTGGCGCGATGGATCGTCATGACCGTCACCGCCTCGGCATCGGTCGCCCGGCGGCGGGTGGCCTCCCCCCCGACGCTCTGTGCGACGCGCTGGCCACGCAACCAGGCGGCGATGTCGCGGGGCCGCCGGGAGACACCAGCGCCGTGGTAGCGGTGCAGCAACTCGACCAGTTGGCGGTGGTCGGTGGCGCGTTGTTCTCCGTCGGGTTGCCTCAGCAGGCGGACGGTGAGCGCGTTGTCGGCGTCCATGGCCGCGAACAGGGCGGGGACGCCGTCGCGTTCGAGTACGCGCGCCCAGGTGTGAATGAGCACCGCCCACGCGGACTGCTGGGCCTCATCGGCCCGGGCCAGCTCCGGGACGGTCGCGCCCACGAAGTCGGTGAGGAAGGCGCGCTGCAGGTACGGGCGCCGCGGCTCGTCGAGGGCGTGCAGCAAGGCGAGCCAGTCGTCGCCGGCGGGGGAGCCGAACACACTGCGGGAACCGGTGAACGTGGCCGGGATCCCAGCCGAGGCCAGAGCGGAGGCCAAGGCGGCCCCCCGGTCGTTGGAGCGGACCAGCACCGCGAGGTCGCTGGCCAGCAGCGGGGAACCCGTCCCCTCGACCGGGTGACCGGCGTGGTCGAGGGGACGCCGAAGCAGCGGGGCGTCGTCTCGGAGGAGTTCGGCCACGACGGCCACCACGTCGCGGCTGATGGCCGCCATGGCCCGGCCGCGGGTCAGCACCCCGTCGGTGCCGATGGTGCGCACGTGGACCCCCTGCGTCCACGGGGTGCCTGCGCGGCCGACCAGTCGGGAGGCGCGGTGGGCCGCGACGGGAGGGGCGGTGATGCCCTCGCCCAGGGTCACGCCGCGGAAGAGAGCGGCGACGCCGGCGACGGTCTCCGGGTCGGAGCGGTAGTTGACGGGCAGGGTGGTGGTCTCATCCGCCTGTCCGACGGCCAGGCTGTAGGTGTGGACGTCGCCACCGCGGAAGCCGTAGATCGCCTGCTTGGGGTCGCCGATCAGCACCAGCGTTGCGGCACCGTGGAACGCGTTCCTCAGGATCGACCACTGGACCGGATCGGTGTCTTGGAACTCGTCAACCAAGACGACGGGGAAGCGCGCCGCGAGCCGTGCCCGTGCCTGCGCGCCGGACGTCTCCTCGCGCAGCGCGTCGTCGAGGCGCCGCAGCTGATCGTCGAAGGAGAACAGCCGCAGCGCGTCCTTGCGGCGCCCCACTTCGTGGCGGACCGAAGCCGCGAACGCGACCCTGTCCCCGACCGCACCCGGGGACCCCAGACCGACCAGTTCGGCGTCCTCAAAGACGGCTCTGCGGCCGATCTCGCGGCCGCCGGGGTCGGCGTTCCAGCGGCCGGCGTAGGGGAACGTTGCGCCGTGGGGACGCCGGGCGAACATCGACACGTACACATCGGCTGACGCCTCGTCCGCCAGCGGGCCCAGTTCCTCGACCAGGGTGGAGAGCGGGGTCTGCGGGGCCAGGACGCCGAGCCCGGCAAGCATGTTGTGACAGAACTCGTGGGTGGTCATGATGGTCGCCCGGTCGAAGGTGGCGAAGGCGGTGGTGAGGCGCTCGGCGCGCCGAGCCACGTCTTCGGCGTGTCCTGAGGCCAGGAGGCGGACGACGGCGTCGTCGGGCAACTCCGCGGCGCGATCCTCCACGGTGCGGACCAGGGCCGCCGCGGTCTGCTGGAGACGTTCGCGGACGCGCAGCCTCAACTCGGCAGTGGCCGCCCGGGAGAAAGTGATCAACAACAAGTCGTCGACGCGTGCGACGCCCTCGGCCAGGTAACGAGTCGCGAGGGCCGCGATCGCGTACGTCTTCCCGGTGCCCGCAGAGGCCTCGAGCACCATGGTGCCTGTGGGGAGCGGTCCCGTCAGGGAGAACTCGACCCGGTCTGGTCCGTTCATCCTTGTGCCCTCACGATCGGTCCCCAGATTCGCACCGCCAGCGAGCCGAGCAGTTGTGGCTCCCCGGGGGCCGCCCAGGGGCTCCCGGCCGACGGGGCGTCCCGCCAGGGCACATCGTCGCGGCCGTACCAACGGTTCCACACCAGATCCCGGTCGTAGCCCCACAGTTTCTCCAGTTGCGCGGCGTCGTGCAGGGGATCCCGATCGCGCGACCGTAGCCGTGCCCAGTGCTCCGCGACGCGCGGCGGCAGGGGAAGCACGCGTTCGGTGGCGTCGTGGGCCAGTGCGAGCAGGTCGGACAGGAAGGCGCGGGCGGGTTCGGGGGGCGGGCCGCTGAGGCGAACCGTGTCGCCTCGCCCCACCAGGACCGCGTTGGTCCGGCGTCCGGTCGCGACCGTCAACGCGAGCATCTGCACCCAGGCGGGGCCCAGATGCCGGGCGTCGACGCGGCCATACTGAGCGATGGCCACCACACCGCCTCGCGTCACGACCCTGCCGGTCAGCCGGATGTCGTCCACCGTCAGGTCCAGGGCTTGGGTGTGTGCCTCCTGCCCCGCCTCGCGTTCGAATCGCCCGGCGATGCTCTGCGCTTGAGCCACGACGTCCATCAGCGCCGCATGCCCCAGCTCGTGGGGGGGAACGCTGCCGCTGAGCCATTGCGCGGTGACCGCATGGTCGGCGTCCTGCCCGGCGAGGAGCGCCGTGAGCAGGGCGTCGCCTACCGACCAGCTTTCGCGGAAGCCGAGTTCCAGCGGAATGGCGTCGGTGGGGGCCTCTTCGTGGAGGAGCGTCACGTCCGCGCGCTCCCGCAGCAGAAAGCGGCCGGGATGCTTCAGCAGCGCGCCGATATGGTCGACGGCGATCTCCTGCAGGGGAGTCGTCCGGGGCAGCAATCCGATGGCGAACGGGTCGGGGGCGGCCTGCGGTGGCGAGACGAGTGCCGCGGCCGCGTCGCGCGCGGCGCGATCGAAGCTACGCGGGCGCCCATCGGGGCCGGCGACGAAGTTCCGAGGGGAGAAGGGCTGCAGCGCTTCGGTGTGAACCCGGTCGACGCCGACGGCGTCGCGGAGTTCCAGCACGCCGGGAGGCGGTGGGTAACCCTCCGGGGTGAGCGAGGACTGACCTTGGAACACGACGATCAGGCGTGTGCGCGCCGCGAGGATCGCGTCCAGGACGGCTTGGCGGTCATCGGCGCCCGGGTCGGGATCCAGCGGCTCGCGGCGACCGGCGAGCAGGTCGTCACCGTCGCCCAGGCCGCGGCGCGGGAAGCTGCGCTCGTCGAGACCGACCAGGCAGATCACCTGGTGCGGGACGCGCGGCAGGTCGTCCAGTCCGGCCACCACCAGGGTGCCGTTGCCGAACGCGGGCCGTTCCCGGCGCCGCCCCCAGGCGTCGGCCCACAGCGCCACGACGTCGGCTGCGCGCAGGTCCGAGGAGGAGGCACTGCCTCGCTCCTCGACGTCGGCTAGGACCGACCAGACCTGGGACAGCTGCCAGCTCTCCACCACAGGGATGTCCGTGAGGGACTCCAGTGCTGAACGCAACCGGCCCGTCCAGGTGGACAGGGGTGCGGCCACGGCGAACTCGCGCGTGATCCGGGACAAGCGGCTGACGAGTTCGGCCAGCGCCCCGATCCGCTCGGTGTCGGTTGAGGCCACATCGTCGACGGTGGCGACCACGCCGACGCTGCCGTGAGTGTCGTCGCTGAAGGCCTCGCCCAGCAACAACCGCTGAACACCGAGCTGCCAGGTGTTCTGGGCCACCTCCACGCCGAACCAGGCTCGGTGATCGGCGTTGATGCCCCACCGCACACCGGCGGCTTCGACGAGCGACTCCAGGCGATCGATGTCGTCGGGGGTGAAGCCGAACCGGCGTGCCACGAAGGGGTGAGCGGCCCAGTCCAGCAG
>NZ_DAIOIA010000055.1:0-18564 GCF_036744435.1 Propioniciclava sp.
AAGATGATCCACAACGGCATCGAGTACGCCGACATGCAGTTCATCGGCGAGGCCTACGACCTGCTCAAGGGCGCCGGGCTGAGCGCCACCGAGGCGGCCGACGTGTTCGCGACGTGGAACACCGGCGACCTGGACTCCTACTTGATCGAGATCACCTCCGAGGTGCTGCGTCAGGTCGACGCCGAGACCGGCAAGCCGCTGGTCGACGTCGTCGTGGACGCCGCGGGCATGAAGGGCACCGGCACGTGGACGGTGCAGGAGGCGCTCAACCTGGGCGTCCCGGCTGCCGCCATCGCCGAGGCCGTCTTCGCCCGCGCCGCCTCCTCCAGCCCCGAACTGCGCAAGGCGGCTCAGGCCGCTTTGCAGGGTCCGGACGGCACGGTCGACGTGGCCGACCGCGACGCCTTCATCGAGGACGTCCGGCAGGCGCTGTGGGCCTCCAAGGTCGTCGCCTACGCCCAGGGCCTGAACCTGATCAAGATCGGCGCCCGTGACTACGGCTGGGACATCGACGTGGCTGCGGTGGCGCGCATCTGGCGGGCCGGCTGCATCATCCGGGCCAAGCTGCTGGATCGCATCGCCAACGAGTACGCCGCCGGCAACCTGGAGACCCTCCTGGAGGCTCCCTCGATCGCCGCCGGCCTCGCCGAGTCGAACCCGGCCTGGCGTCGCGTCGTGGGCACGGCCGCCGCGGCGGGCGTCCCGATCCCCGGCTTCAGCTCTGCCTTGTCGTACTACGACCTGGTCCGCGCGCCGCGCACCAACGCGGCGCTCACGCAGGGGCTGCGCGACTTCTTCGGATCGCACACCTACCAGCGCGTCGACAAGGAGGGCACCTTCCACACGCTGTGGTCGGGTGACCGCACCGAAGTGCAGGAGTGACGCGTTCTTCACGCACACAAGCAGGCGGGTCCGGGGAATCCCCGGGCCCGCTTCGTCGTTGAGGTGGGTATGAAGATCGACATCTGGTCCGACATCGCCTGCCCGTGGTGCTACATCGGCCTGACCCGCTTCGAGCGTGCGCTGACGGAGTTCCCGCACCACGACGGCGTCCAGGTGACGGTACACAGCTTCCAGCTGGATCCGAGCCTGCCCGACTCCTACGAGGGCACCGAAGCCGAGTACCTGGCCAGCCGCAAGGGCATCAGCGTGACCCAGGCGGAGTCCATGTTCGGGCAGGTGGCCCAGGCCGCCGCCACCGAGGGGCTGAGCCTGCGCTTCGACACCCTCGCGGTCGCGAACTCCCGGCGGGCCCACCGACTCCTCCACGCCGCCCTGAAGGCCGATCCGAGCGGCGCGACGCAGCGTCGACTCAAGGACGCGCTGTTCCGGGCCCACTTCACCTCGGGTGAGTCCATCTCCGACCCCGAGGTGCTGGTCCGCCTGGCCACCACCGCCGGTATGAACGCGGAGGACGCTGCGGCCGCATTGGAGGACCCGGCACGCGACGCCGAGGTGGCGGCCGACATCGCCCGAGCCGTCGAACTGGGCATCTCCGGGGTACCGTTCTTCGTCCTGGACGGCCGCTACGGCATCTCCGGCGCCCAGCCGCGCGAAGTCTTCGACCGGGCGCTGACGACGGTGTGGGACGAACTGCATCCTCGGATCGAGCCGCTCAAGGTCCCCGGCCTGGAGGGATTCTCGACCGGCCCGGCCTGCGGACCTGACGGCTGCTGACCCAGGCGCCTCGCCGTGCACTAGTCTCGCGAACACCACCCCCATCCCCGAGGACCGAGATGACCCAGCCGAGCACCCCGACGGGGCCGCGCGGAGAGGCAGGCCGTGGCCGGCCGTACGTGCCGGGCGCCCCGCAGCGCGGACCGTACGTTTCCGCGCCCACACAGCTCCCCGGGCCACCGCCCAGCGTCTCGGCGTCCGGCCGCGTCACCCGCTGGCTGATCGCCCTCGCCGCCCTCGCCTCGGTCTATGCCGCGCTCGTCGAGGTGGTGGGCTGGGTCGCGATCGACGCCTACGCGCGCCGCGTCCCCGGCTCCGCAGCGGTGGTCCAGACCTACATCGAGCAGCAGGGGATCGCCGCGCTGCTCGGCATTCTCACCGTGTCGCTCGGCGGGGTGAGTTGGATGGTGTGGCAGTACCGGGCTGCCGCCCGGTTCGCTCCGGGCACGCTTCGGCGATCCCCGGCCTGGCATGCCTTCTGCTGGCTGCTCCCCGTCGCCGCCTGGGTTCTCCCGTTCCCGAACGTGCGCGATCTGGGGCGCCGTTCAGGGGCTGCGCTCGGGACGGGCACCCTCAGCGCCTGGTGGGCCTGCTGGGTCGGTGCTTCACTCCTGTGCCCGATCGGCCTGCGGCTGGCCGACCTGGCCGCCGACGTCTGGGCCGCGATCACCGCAGCCCAGGTCTCACTGGCAGGTCATCTGCTCCTGGTGGCGGCCGCCGTGCTGGCGTGGGGCGTGGTGGCACGGATCACCCGCGCGGTGGACGGCGGGCCTCAGGGCAACGCGGCGTAGGCGGCGTCCAGCAGCGGCTCCGGCGGGCACTCCCGCCCCGTGAACAGGCGGATCTGATCCAGTGCCTGCCCCACCAGCAGGTCGATCCCGGACAACTGCACGATGCCTGCGGCCCGGGCGGCGCGGTCCAGCGCGGTGGGATAGTGGTTGTAGGTGGCGTCAAAGCACACCGGCACCTCCCCCGCCAACGAGGCGGCCACCGGATCCGGCAGTGGGGCGCTCACGGTGGAGATCAGCAGGTCGGCCTGCCCACCTGCACCCTCGACACCCCACGGACCGTAGTCCACGAGGATGCCGAGCCGGTCGGCGAGACCCGCGAGGCTGGCCTCTGCCTTCGCCCGCGACCGCACCAGGACGCGCACCCGTGTGACGCCCAGATCAGCGAGGGCGGCGAGCGCCGATCGCGCCGTCGCGCCGTTGCCCACGAGAATGGCGCGCTCGGCGGCGGTGACCCCCGCCCGAGCCAGCGCCCCCAGCATCCCGGTCACATCGGTGTTCTCCACGCGTGCGGGCCGCCCCTCGCGCGCGAACACGAGCGTGTTTCCAGAATCCAGCAGCAGCGCCTGCGGGGACGCCGTGCCGAGGCCCAGCACGGCATGCTTCAGGGGGGCGGTACAGGACAGGCCGACCCACTCGGGACCGCACCCGGCCACGAACCCGGGCAGCCCGGCGGCGTCCAGTTCGACCCGGTCATACTCCCAGGAGCCCTCGATGCCCAGCACCAGATAGGCGGTGGTGTGAATCAGGGGGCTCAACGAATGGGCGATCGGCTGACCCGCCACCGCGCACCGCCACATCAGCGAGACTCCTGCGGCCCACGAGCCGCCCAGACCCGCGCGGCCGCCACGATCGGGGCGGGCAGCGGGGAGGGGACGCCACGGGCGTCTCCGTGGACGAGGATCGAGGTGGCCGTGGCGAGGACCGCGTCGTCGCCCGGGTCCACCAGGTCGGCGACCAGGGTCAGCGAGGTCCGTCCGACGCGCCCGATCGCCGTCCGCACCGCATACGGGGCGAGCCGGTGGCGCACCTGCCCCCGGTAGCGCAGATCTTGGCGGGCCACCATCCACGTGTGCTCGGAATCCCCCGTGCCGAGACCGGTGATCGACCCCTGGAGCAACGACTCCCGCATCGCGATCCGCGCCTCGGCGACATAGTCGAAGAACCGGACATTGTTGACGTGCCCGTAGCTGTCCAGATCCGACCAGCGCACCGCGATCGGGTGCTCGTGGAAGGCCTCGCCCACCGCGTACTCCCCCAGCGAAGGGAACTCCTCCACATCGGTGGACCGGCCCGCGAACCAGGCCCGCTCCGCCGGGGCGAGCCGCGCCGGGCGCCCCGCCACGAAATCGAAGTTCGCGAGTTGCGTCCGGGCGCGTGCCACCGTCGCCTCGCCCTGCCGGACGTCGTAGCCCAGCCAGAACTGCGCCGCGCCGACCGCCCCGACCCACAGGTCGACGTCGATCTCCTGCCCGTCGAACCGGGCGGGTGCCAGGTATTCCACCCGGTGCTCCACCACGATGATCCCGTCACCCAGCAGATGGGCGTGCGGGCTGTTCAGCAGGAAGTCGACGCGCGCTTCCTGCAGGAAGTCGACCACGTGCGCATTATTGATGTGCGCCTGGGCGTCCATGTCGACCCAGCGCAGCGGCACGCGGACGCGGTAGGCCTCCAAGATCAGTCCTCGACCTCGTACATCGAGTCGATCACGTCCGCGTAGTCCTGGCTGATCGCGGCCCTGCGCAGCTTCATGTTGGCGGTGACCCCGCCCCGCTCCACCGACAGCTCGTGGTCCAGGATCTGGTACTTCTTGACCGTCTCCCAGCGTTCGAGCTTGCGGTTGGCGCGCGTCATGAACCGATCGATCGAGACCCGCATCTCCGGCAACTGGGTCACCTCGGCGTAGCTGAGACCCTCCTTGCCGTGCCGCTTCGCCCAGTTCTCCACCGCGGCCGGATCCAGGGTGAGCAGCGCCGAGATGTACTTGCGGCCGTCCCCGACGGCGACCGCCTGGGAGACGTAGGGAATGTTGGCCGCCAGCGCGCCCTCCACCTTCTGCGGGGCGACGTACTTGCCACCGGAGGTCTTCATCAGGTCCTTCTTGCGGTCGGTGATCCGCAGGTAGCCTTCGGCGTCCAGTTCCCCGATGTCGCCGGTATGGAACCAGCCGTCGGCGTCCAGCACCTCGGCGGTCTGCTCGGGATCCTTGTGGTAACCGCGCATGACGCCCGGGCCCTTGAGCAGCACCTCGCCGTCCTCGGCGATGCGGAACTCCGATCCCGGCAGCGCCGGGCCGACCGTCCCGAACCGGGGGGTGTGCGGCACGTTGACCGCGGCGACCGCGGAGGTCTCGGTCAGGCCGTAGCCCTCCACGATGACGATGCCGGCGGAGTAGAACCACTCCTGGACCTGCTCGCTGAGCTTGGCCGACCCGGAGATGAAGAACTCGATGTTGCCGCCCATCTTCTCCTTCAAGGAGGAGAACACGAGGCGGTCGGCGATCGCGTAGGCGATCCCCATCGCGAACGGGAGCTTCTGCCCAGCCAGGCGGTAGGGCCGCGACTCGCGTCCCACAGCGAACGCCCAGCGGGCGATCTTGGCCTTCACGCCCGTGGCGGTGTTGGCCTTGACGGCGTTGCGCACCTTCTCGAAGATCCGCGGCGCCCCGCACATGAAGATGGGGTGGGTGGCGCCCAGGCCGGGGACGATCTGGTCGAGGCGTCCGTCGACGACCGACCCGAAGCCGATCTGCAACTGGATCATCATGACGGCCTTGCCGAAGACGTGGCTCAGCGGGAGCCAGAAGTACTGCAGCGAGTCCGGCCCGATGATGCCCAGGGCGTCCACGGCGGCGCCCTCGTACGTCCAGTTGCTGTGCACCAACTCGACACCCTTGGGCAACCCGGTCGTGCCCGACGTGTAGATGAGCGTGGCGAGGGTGTCGGGGGAGGTCGCCGCGACGGCGTCGTCGACCGAGGTGGGATGCTCGGCCAGGTGCGCACGTCCGGCCTCGCGCAGCGCGTCGAGGCTGAGGGCGTCGGGGTCGGAGCCGTCGAGCAGGACGACTCCGGCCAGCTTCTCGGTTCCGACCAGGTCGCGCAGCTTGGCCAGTTGGTCAGCGTTCTCGGCCACGAAGATCCGCGAATCCGAATGCGTGATGATGTGGGCGAACTCTTCCCCCTGGGTGTTGGGGTAGACCGTCGTCGTCGCTCCGCCTGCGCAGTTGATGGCCAGGTCGAGCAGCACCCACTCGATGCGGGTGCTGGACGCGATGGCGACGCGCTCTTCAGTGCCCAGCCCCAGCGCGAGCAGGCCCGCGGCGATCTCCCAGACGATCTCGCGGGTGCGCGTCCACGTCAGGCTGACCCAGGCGCCGTGGTCGTCCGGGTACCGGAAGGCCTCCGCCTGCGGTGACGCCGCGACGCGGTCGTTGAACATGGCCCCGACCGTGGGTGGGCGGGAATCAAGCCTCTGCTGGATGTCGGTCATCGTCGATCCTTTCCAGGGCCACCTCGGTCCGCCCCCGTTCCGTCTGGTCAGTCTAGGGGCATGAGCGCCAGTTGAAACTGCAAGTGACGGCTAGAGTGTCCCCATGCCCGAACCCGCGCCGACCCGATGGCTCAGCTCCGAGCAGCAGGAGATTTGGCGGGCCTACCTGGACGCGGTGGCCCACATCGACCGCCATCTCGATGAACGATTGCGGCCCTTCGGCCTCGACCTGGGCGAGTACGAGATCCTGGTGCGTCTCTCGGAGTCCGACGACCGCCAGATGCGGATGTCCGACCTCGCCTCGGCCGCACGTCAGTCACGTTCGCGCTTGACACACACCGTGTCCCGCATGGAGAAGAAGGGCCTCATCGAGCGGGCCCCCTGCCCCGAGGATCGACGCGGCGTGATCGCCACCTTGACCCCGGAGGGCATGGATCTGCTGATCGCGGCCGCCCCCGAGCACGTCTCCTCGGTGCGCGACGTGTTCGTCGACATCGTCGCCCCGGAGGACTTCTCGGCGCTGGGACGCGCCATGGCTGCGGTCAACGCGGTGGCACACTGACGGCGTGACCGTGACCAGCCGCAACCCGAGGGCGGCTTCGTCGCCCACGATCCTGCCGGGCGTCGACGCCAGCACCCTCACCCGCGGCCTGTACTCCACCGACGCCTCCCTGTATCGCATCGTTCCCGAGGGCGTCGCGACCCCCCGAGACGCCGACGAGCTCGCCGCCCTGGTCGACGCGGCCCTCGCGGCGGGCGTCCCGCTGACGCTGCGCGGGGCGGGCACCTCGTGCGCAGGTAACGCCGTCGGCCCCGGCGTCGTCGTCGATGTGGCTCGGCACCTGACCAGCATTCGTGCTCTCGACCCCGAGGCGCGCACCGCCGACGTCGACCCGGGCGTGGTGCAGGACGTGTTGTCGCGCCGAGCCCAGCGTGACGGGCTGCGGTTCGGTCCGGATCCCTCCACCTTCACCCGCTGCACCATCGGCGGGATGATCGGCAACAATGCCTGCGGTCCGCGAGCACTGGGGTACGGCCGCACCTCCGACAACGTGATCGCCCTCGACGTCATCACCGGCACGGGCGAGCGGCTGCGCGTCGATGCGCGCACGGACCTGCGCACCTCCGACTCCCCCACGCTGCGCGCTCTGCATGCGCTGGTCATGGCGAACCTGGGCTTGATCCGCACCCAGTTCGGGCGGTTCGGACGCCAGGTGTCCGGCTACTCCCTGGAGTGGCTGTTGCCCGAGAACGGCTTCGACGTGGCGAAGTTCCTCGCCGGCACCGAGGGCACGCTGGGCGTCATCACCGGCGCCACCGTCCGGCTCGTCGCCGATGCCCCCGCCAAGACGATGGTCGCCCTCGGCTACCCGACGATGCCCGAGGCCGCCGACGCCATGCCCGCGATCCTCCCGTTCCGTCCCACCGCCGTGGAGGGCATGGACGCCCGGATCGTCGACGTGGTCCGCCGCACCCTCGGGGAGTCGGCCGTCCCGGCCCTACCGGAGGGGGCCGGCTGGGTGTTCGTCGAACTCGTGGGCGAGCACGCCGACGAACTGGCCTCCCGCGCCGCCGACCTGGTGGCCTCGTCTGGGTGCCTGGAGGGCTGGGTCGTGGCCGATCCGGCCATCGCCAGCGCGCTGTGGAAGATCCGCTCCGACGGCGCAGGCCTGGCCGGGGTGAGCCTCGATCGTCCCGCCTACGCGGGCTGGGAGGACGCGGCGGTACCCCCCGAAAAGCTGGGCGCCTACCTGAGAGACTTCGACGCTCTCCTGGAGCGCCACCATCTGCACGGGCTTCCCTACGGGCACTTCGGGGACGGCTGCGTCCACTGCCGCATCGACTTCCCCCTCACCCAAGCCGACGACGGGGCGGCCCAGTACCGGGCCTTCATCGAGGAAGCGGCCGACCTGGCGGCCTCCTACGGCGGTTCGATGTCGGGCGAGCATGGCGACGGGCGGGCACGCTCGGAACTGCTGGGGCGGATGTACACCCCCGAGGCGCTGGATCTGTTCGCCGCCGTCAAACAGATCTTCGACCCGCGCAACCTGCTCAATCCGGGCGTCCTGGTCGACCCGGCCCCACTCGACGCCGACCTGCGCGCCCCGCAGGTGCGCCGCTCGCCGCTGTTTCGGGCGGACCCCCAGTTCGTCGAGGACGTGCACCGTTGCACCGGCGTCGGCAAGTGCGTCTCGGCGTCGCTGGCGGGCGTCATGTGCCCGAGCTGGCAGGCCACCCACGACGAGAAGGACTCCACGCGCGGCCGGGCCCGGATCCTGCAGGAGATGATCAACGGCACGCTGGTCACCGACGGCTGGCGCAGCGCCGAGGTGCATGAGGCCCTGGATCTGTGCCTGTCCTGCAAGGGCTGCTCGCGCGACTGCCCCACCGGCACCGACATGGCCGCCTACAAGTCCCGCGTCCAGTACGAGGCGTTCAAGAAACGGCTGCGCCCGTTGGACCACTACTCGATGGGCTGGCTGCCACGCTGGGGGCGGATGGTGAGCGCCGTGCCGCTCCTGCCCCAGGTGGCGAACTTCTTCATGCAGACGCCGGGGCTCTCGACGCTCGTGAAGAAGGCTGCGGGTGTGGACACGCACCGGGGTATGCCGCGCTTCGCCGCCGGATCGCGTCGCGCCGCCGCCCGCAAGGAGTTCGACGGGCGCCCCGGCACCAAGGGCGAGGTCGTGTTGTGGGTGGACTCGTTCTCGGACGCCTTCGCCGGGAACCACGTCGCCACCATGGCGGCCGTGTTGATCGCGAACGGCTGGACGCCCCGGCTGCTGGAGCGCAAGGCCTGCTGCGGCCTGACCTGGATCACCACCGGGCAACTCGACGGGGCCGCCCGGGAACTCCGCAACGCCACCGACGTGCTGCACCCCTACGCCGCACGCGGGATCAAGATCGTCGGCACCGAGCCGAGCTGCCTGGCCGTGTGGAAGTCCGACGCCGCCGAACTGGTGCCTGAGGACCCGCGCGTCGGCGAGGTCGCCGCCGCAGTGATGACGCTGGCCGAGTTCCTCGCCCACGACCCCACCTTCGAGGTGCCGGATTTGAGCGGACACACCATCGTCGCCCAGCCGCACTGCCACGAGGCGTCGGTGATGGGCTGGGACGCCGAGGCGACACTGCTGGCGGCCACCGGCGCCACCGTGGTGAAGGTGCAGGGCTGCTGCGGACTGGCGGGCAACCACGGCATGATCGCCGGTCACTACGACTTCTCCAAGGCTGTCTACGCCACGAACCTCGAACCGGCCCTGGACGCCGCCGGCGAGGACGCGATCGTGCTGGCCGACGGGTTCTCCTGCCGCACCCAGCTCGACGATCTGCGCGGCCTCCAGGCGCTCACCTTCGCGGAACTCCTCGCCGCGCATTCCGCCTAGGCACCAGCTACGGGCGACCGTGTCGGTCGGAAGGAGGCGCGCGGCACTAACCTGGGCCGCTGTGACGCCTCTCCTTGCCCACGACGACGCCCGATCGCTGCTCAGCGCGTGGGATGCTCCCAACCCGGGCCAAGAAGCCCTCGCGCAGGCCTACCTGGGCTTCCTGGCCGCGCGCTCCGACGCCACATCCCGGTCGTGCGCGCCCGGTCACCTCACCGCCTCGGCGCTCATCTTCAGCCACGATCTGACCAGCGTCGCGCTGGTGCTGCATGGGCGGTTCGGGATGTGGATTCAGGCGGGCGGTCACATCGAGCCCGCCGACGCGACCCTCCTCGAGGCCGCCACCCGTGAGGTGCGTGAGGAACTCGGGCTGGAGGTGGACCTGGTGGGCCCCGCGACCCTCAACGTGCACCCGGTCATCTGCCGCGGCTACACGCACGAGACCCGGCACTTCGACGTGCGGTTCGTCGGCCGGGCGGAACCGGGCGCGGTGCTGACGTGTTCGGACGAGTCCCGCGACGTCGCCTGGTGGCCACTCGACGCCCTCCCCGAGGATGCCCGCGCGGAGTTGCTGGAGCTGATCGAGCTCGGACGCGCCCGCCTGGCCGCCCAATAGCAGACCGGGCGGCTCGCGCGGCCTATACTGGGCGCCGATCCCCAGCCCTTCGTTCCAAGGACGGTTCATGCCCGAGTTCGTGTTCACCATGCACAACGTGCGCAAGACACTGGGTGAGAAACTCATCCTCGACAACGTCACCCTGTCGTTCTACGAGGGCGCCAAGATCGGCGTCGTCGGCCCGAACGGCGCGGGCAAGTCGACCATGCTCAAGATCATGGCGGGGCTGGAGAAGCCCAACAACGGCGAAGCCATGCTCGGCAAGGGCAAGACCGTGGGTCTGCTGCAGCAGGAGCCGCCCCTGACCGAGGACAAGACGGTCATGGAGAACATCGAGGAGGCCGTCGCCGACACCAAGGGCATGCTCGACCGGTTCAACGCGATCGGCATGGAGATGGCCGAACCCGATGCCGACTTCGACGCCCTCATGGACGAAATGGGCACGCTGCAGACCGAACTCGACCACCGCAACGCCTGGGATCTGGAAAGCCAGCTCGAGCAGGCCATGGACGCCCTCCAGTGCCCGCCCGGGGACACCCCCGTCAACGTGCTGTCCGGAGGTGAGCGCCGCCGCGTCGCGCTGTGCAAGCTCCTGCTCGAACAGCCCGACCTGCTGCTGCTCGATGAGCCCACCAACCACCTGGACGCCGAGAGCGTCAACTGGCTGGAGGGCCACCTCAAGAGCTACCCGGGCGCCGTGTTGGCCGTCACCCACGATCGGTACTTCCTCGACAACGTCGCCCAGTGGATCTGCGAGATCGACCGCGCCCACCTGCACCCGTATGAGGGCAACTACTCCACCTACCTGGAGACGAAGAAGTCCCGGCTGCAGATCGAGGGCAAGAAAGACGCCAAGCGCGCCAAGATCTTGGAGCGCGAACTCGAATGGGTGCGTGCCAACCCGAAGGCCCGCCAGGCCAAGAACCGGGCCCGCCTGGCCCGCTACGAAGAACTCGCCGCTGAGGCGGAGCGCACGCGCGCACTCGACCTGGCCGAGATCAACATCCCGCCCGGCCCCCGTCTGGGCGCCGAGGTGCTGGAGGCCTCCCACCTCACCAAGGGCTTCGGCGACCGCGTCCTGATCGACGACCTGAGCTTCTCGCTGCCCCGGGCGGGCATCGTCGGCATCATCGGCCCCAACGGCGTCGGCAAGACCACCCTGTTCAAGATGGTCACCGGCAGCGAGGAGCCCGACGCGGGCGAACTGCGCGTCGGACAGACCGTGTCGTTCAGCTACGTCGACCAGAACCGCTCCGGCATCGACGCGAAGAAGAACGTCTGGGAGGTCGTCTCCGACGGCCTGGACTTCATCAAGGTCGCCAACTTCGAGATGCCCAGCCGCGCCTACGTCGCCTCCTTCGGCTTCAAGGGCCCCGATCAGCAAAAGCTCGCAGGCGTGCTGTCGGGCGGCGAGCGGAACCGGCTCAACCTGGCGCTCACGCTGAAGCAGGGCGGCAACGTCCTGCTTCTCGACGAGCCCACCAACGACCTCGACGTCGAAACCCTCCAGAGCCTCGAGGACGCTCTGCTGGAGTTCCCGGGCTGCGCTGTGGTCATCTCCCACGATCGCTGGTTCCTGGATCGGGTCGCCACCCACATCCTCGCCTGGGAGGGGACCGACGAGAACGAGGCCAACTGGTTCTGGTTCGAGGGCAACTTCGCCGACTACGAGCAGAACAAGGTTGCCCGCCTGGGCGCCGACGCCGCACGGCCTCACGCCAGCAAGCACCGCCGCCTCACGCGCGACTGATCCGACCTGAACGAGCCGGGGCCCGCACGGCCCCGGCTCGGGCACGTTCACACCGGAAGCGATTCCCGGTGGGCGGCGGTGACGTCGCCGAACTCGCCGGCCTCCCCCGCACCCGGTTCCACGCTTGGAGCCGTCGGGGTAGAACGCGCACCAACACGACGGAAGGTGGACGCACCGCGGCGCAGGTCGTGCGCCACCCACGCCGCCTCGACCGTGTACCCCTCTCGTGGGTAGCCGGCCTCGTCGCTCCAGCGATCCAGCCGCAGTCGCCCGCCGACGATCACGGCGTCCCCCTTGGCCACGCTGTCGCGCACGTTCGCCGCCAGACGACGCCAGCAGACGACGCGGTACCAGGCGGTCGGGAGGTCGACCCAGATCCCGTCGCGTTGCACGCCCGGGGTGCAGGCCAACGAGAACGATGCCCTGCCCCCATGCTCGTCGTGGTCGCGCCAGGCCACGTCCGCGCCCACATTGCCCGTGATGACGATCTCGGCTTCCATTCCCGTGCCTTCCTCCTTGGATGCCCGGAGGTTAGGCGGCCCGCGCCAGCACGCCCAGAAGCGTCAGCGAGCCCGCTCGACCGCGGCACGGGCCTCGGCCAGTCGGGTCAGTTCGGCGCGGATCGGATCGATCACTTCCGTATCGACGACGGATGCCACCGACGCCGTCAGCGCCTGCGCGGCCTGCCGCTGCTTCACCCGCGCGCCCGCCTCGACGAACACTCGGCTGAGAAGGCCGAAGACGACTCCGATCCCCACCCCGCCGAGCACCAGCAGCGTGGGCAGGGGCCAGCCCTGCCACACGAGCATGGGGACCTCGACCGGCGCCTGCAGCACAGCCAGCACCAACGGAGCCAGCAACCAGCCGCCACCGACCAGGACAGCCACGATGCCCAGCCATTGCAGGACCGTCACCACGCTCCACCAACCGTGACCGGAGTTCATGCGCAGGTCGGTCGCCCCGATGGCGGCGTCGATGCGGTCAGCCAGCACGCCACGATCGGATCGTGCGGCGGCCTTGATCCGGTCGGCCCAACCGCGGGGTAGACCCATGGTGCTCAGCTCGATCACCTGACGCAACGCGGCGTCCAGGCGCGCGCGCTGCACCGGGGTGGCTTTCGGCAGCGACGTCCGGGCCACCTCGGTCGGGCCTGGGCCCCGGTCGATGCGCAGCCGCCGCAACGGGTCGGGCCGCAGCCGCCGCAGCCAGGTGATCAGCGGCCAGCCGGTCGCAAGAGTGCCGCGGTGCCGCCACGCCTGCAACACCCCCTCGGTGACCACGGGCACGCCGGACGCCTCCGCGACGCTGGCGTGCAACGCGGACACGTCCCCTCGCGACAGGGTAGGAACCGGACCCGAGCCGAGCGCCTCGCCCACCAGCGCGGCCTCCCGGGCGATGTCGGCGGCGAACCGTCGTGCGGTGATCTCCTTGTCGCGGGCGGCGTCCGCGATCAGTTCACGCAGCGGCCCCAGTCCCTCTCCGCGCAGCGCGGAGACGGCCACGAGCCTCGTCGCGGCGAGTCCCTCGCTGTCCAGCAGACGACGCAGGTCCGCCATCGTGGCCCGGCGCTGTTCGGGATTGAGCCGGTCGACCTGGTTCAGTGCCACCACCATCAACGCGGCATGACCGGCGAGGGGCTTGAGGTAGCCGTCGTGCAAGGCGCTGTCGGCGTACTTCTGCGGATCCACGACCCACACCAGCATGTCGACCACCTTCACGAGCCGGTCGACGGTGACCCGATGGGCAGCCTCGGTCGAGTCGTGGTCGGGCAGGTCCAGCAGCACCAGCCCGTCCGGAACGGTGCTCCGCGGGGGGATCACGTGCCGGCCGCCGACTTGAAGCCAGTCCAGCAGCCGCGTGGGCGCCTGCGTCCCCCAGGCCACCGCCATGGCCTCGCTCGTCGTCGGCCGGGTCACCCCCGGCTTGGCGAACTCGGTCTCGGACAGCGCGTTGAACAGGCTCGACTTGCCCGAACCGGTGGCCCCGGCCAGAGCGACGACCGTGTGATCTCCGGCGATCGCCAGCCGCTGGCCGGCACGATCGATGAGGGCGTCCGCCGGAGCCAGCACCTCGTCGGGGACCCGTCCGCGGCTCAGGTCGACCACCCGGTCCAGGGCCGTCAGCCGGGAGGCCAAGGTGGCCTGCTCAGCCTTCATCGGGCACCTCGACGCGGATGCCGTCGGCGTGCCCGACGGGATCGAGCACGATCCCGCTGACCACCTCTCCGGATACCTCCGACCTGGTCAGTGCGCTCGCCGCCTGGGCTGCGGCGAGCGCCGGCTCCGTGGCGATGCAGGACATCACCGCGTCCACGCCGCCCCTGATCGCCACCGCCGCCGACGGGTCGACCCCGCTCGCCCCCAAGGCGCGGTCGTAGCGCGCCAACTCCACGGCCAGGACGGCCTCGATGCGGGCGTCCAGTTGCTCCTTGGCCAGGCGAGTCAGCCGACGCACCGTGTCGTCACCGAAGACCGCCTCCAGCAAACGCTGGGCCAGCACCGCCGTCCCGCCGGCCACCCCCACCTCGGCCCCGGTGAGCCCACCGGTCTGCGTGAAGACCACGATCATCAGCGCGACGCCGACACCGTTGACGCCGAGCGCGAGGTAGCGCGCCTTCGACCGCTTGGAGGCCCCCACCTCGCTGACGAGTTCCAGCACGTCACCTTGCCAAGAACGGATCGCAGCGCTGACGGCATCCGGGAACCCGGGAGACGTACGCGCCAGGTCGTCCCGGGTGAGGGCGATGACGATGCGTCCGGCCGGGTGCGCGGCCCAGGACGACTCGGCACGTTCGGCGGCCGCGTCACCCTCTTCGCGGACGAAGGCCTCCAGCCCCGACTCCACCGCCAGCTTGACCTCGTTGACCTGGCGTGGCTCCCCCCGCAGCGTCGCGCGCAGCTTGTCACGCAGCCAGCCAATCCGCTGCTCGACGGCCCGCATGAACTCACCGGTGCCCACGAAGTCCTGCCAGCGTGCCAGCACCTCGCCACGCAACAGGGATCCATCGGACGTCTGCACGGCGATGGTGCGCGCTGCTTCGGCGAAACTCCGATCGGCGTCGCCGCGAAGTTGCGCCAGCGCCTCCGCCTCGCCGTCGACCGCGTCGGCCACCGAGGGAGCCGATGCCGCGATCGACGCGATCGCGCCATCCAGGGTCTGCAGAACGACCGCCTGACGGCTGGCCTGATCGGCAGCCAAGGTGGCCAGCCAGGTGCGGATCGGCGCGACGGCCGCATCGGGCAGCATGCCCGCAGCGTTCGTGGCCGTCTCCGGGACCGCGAACAGCGGGGACCGTCCCAGGCCACGCTCGACCATGAGTCGCCCCAGATGCGGGGGCACCTCGATCATGGCGGCGGGTGGGACGCGATCGAGGACGACCGCGACAGCCGCGGAGCGCTCGGCGGCCGACAGCAAGTACTCCCACGGGACCGCGTCGGCGTACCGGGCGGCCGAAGTCACGAACAGCCACAGGTCCGCTGCGGCCAGAAGCTGTCCGGCCAGCAGCCGGTTCTCCGCCACGACCGAATCGACGTCCGGGGCGTCGAGGAGCGCGAGCCCACGCGGCAGGGCGGAGTGCGGGACGAGTTGCAACGTGTGGGTGTCATCAGCCGGGTCGAAGCTGCGCGCCAGCCCGGGCAGGATCCGGTCCGAGGTGAAGTACTCAGCCTCATCGGGGTGATAGACGAGGACGGGGCTGCGGGTCGTGGGCCGGATGACGCCCGGCCGGGACACGACCCGGCCCAGCAGCGAGTTGATGAGGGTGGACTTCCCGGCACCCGTGGATCCGCCGATGACGGCCAGCAACGGCGCGTCCAAAGTGGCCAACCGCGGCAGCACATAGTCGTCGAGTTGAGCGACCATCGCCTTCGCCGACGCCGCGGCCGGCGCGGACCCCGGAAGCGACAGGGGAAGACGCACGTCCGCCAGGACGGACCGCAGCCCGGTCAGTGCCTCCGTCAGCGCGGCTGTGCTCATCGACTCCCTACCCCTTCGGCGGCCCCCAGCGCGGATCGACCGGCGAGTACCCCGGTGAGCCTACCTGTCCAGGCAGGAATGATGCAGGTGCGTAGCCAGGCGGAGCCCAGGTTCCGGCGGCGGGGGTGCGGCGGCGGCGCCGCAGCCAGGCGGGCAGCTTGGGCAGTTGGAGCTTCTGGACGGCGGGGTCGGTGACGGCCACCGGGGCGAGCGCGCGCGCCTCGTCGAGCAATGTCCGCGCGCGGAGAGCGCCGGCCGCGTCGACGGTGCCGTGGAGTTCCGCATCCCGCAGGTAGGCCAGCTCGCTCATCGTGCGCTGGATCCGCAGGGTCGCGAACATCGCCCGCCAGCCATACGTCAAGGAGATGAAGAAGCAGGCCCAGCGGGTGCGCTGCCGGGTGAACAGCACCACGACGTTGGGCGGAAGCCATCCCATGTCCACATAGTCGCCGAGGCGGTCGCGCTGTCGACGCCCCTCGGCCAGGATCCGACGAATCAGATAGATGATCAGCGACAGGGCGATCGCCCAGCCGATGATGGCCATCACCGTGTCGTCCAGCCCGACGCTGGCGAAGAAGTTGAACACCATGTGCCCGAGCGCCGCGGCCAGGTAACCGACCAGCGGAGCGATGATCCGCACGATCTTGCTCTGCGCGCGCAGACCGACGATGAAACCGAGCGCCATCAGCGTGGTGAACAGGGGGTGCCCGAAGGCCGTCTTGACGCCGCGGAGGAAGACGATGGTGTTGAGGGCCTGCTCCGGGTCCCCGGTGCCGATGGTCATCGACGAGTACACGATGACGCGGCTGTAATAGAGGATGTTCTCGGTGAACGCGAAGCCCGCCGCCGACAGCCCGGCGAGCGTCACCGCCTGCAGCGTGGACACGATCCGGTAGCGGACCGCCACGGCGATGAAGAACACGATGGTGGCCTTGGTGGCCTCCTCGACGAACGGCGCCACGAATACCGCCGCCCGGGCACCCGAGGACGGATCCGCCCCGACGATCGCCATCTGCCGACTCGCCCAAGTGTTGATCACCATGGACAAGGCGGTCGACACGGCAGCCCCCCAGCCCAGCGCCAGGTACCAGAACCCCAGACGCATCGGCCGGAACCGGTCCAGTGCGACGAAGGCCGCGACCCACACGGCCAAGGTGGGCAGCGCCAGCAGCGCGGAGCGGCGGATCGCGCTCAGGTTCAGCCCGGGGACCTCCCCGCCGCCCTCGGTCGGCGTGGGCGTCACCGACGTGACATACATCCACCCGAGGCAGGCGGCGAACAGTGCGGTCGCTCCGAGGAAGACCCACAACCAAGGGCTGCGCAGAATCTTGACCGCCCAATGACCCGGACGTGCCTCCTTGGTCACCGGAAGACCGCTGGCACGCAGCGATCGCGCCGCTTCGAGCTCGGAGGTCATGGTTCCCAGGGTAGCGGCGCCGCCAACCCTGCCGACTGCGGTCGCGAGGGACGAACACGTGACCCGCCCGCCTCGCCGGGCTCGGCCGCTCCCCCCTACAATCGCCACGGGCCCCCGTAGCTCAGGGGACAGAGCAGCGGCCTTCTAATCCGACGGTCGGAGGTTCGAATCCTCCCGGGGGCGCCCGCCGCTGCAGGCGTCCCCCGATTCCGCGTGGGGAGCGCTCGCCGGGACTCGCCGTGCTCGGGTGTAGGTTCCCCAGGAGTGACCCGCGAGCAGATGAGCCCTCAGCACTGGCGCACCCTGACGGTGTCGGTCTACCTGCCCACCACGCTCGCACTGGTCGGCTTCGGCGCCGTGACCCCGCTCATCGCTATCACCGCGCAGGATCTCGGGGCATCCCTGGCCCAGTCGGCCCTGGTCGTCTCCCTGCTGGGTATCGGCGCTCTGGTCGGGGCGCTTCCCGCCGGAATCATCGCCGATCGTCTCGGCGAGCAGCGTGCGCTCGTGGCGTCGCTGATCGTGGACGCCGCCGCCATGGCGGTCGCCGCCTTCGCGCCGAACTTCGTCGTCTTGGGAATCGCCGTCTTCGTCTTGGGCGTCTCGGAAGCCGTCGTGACCATCGCCCGGCAGTCCTTCGTCACCGAGTTCGTGCCGCTCACGCACCGGGCGCGCGCCCTGTCCACGCTGGGCGGGGTGTTCCGGATCGGGTCGTTCATCGGCCCTCTCGCCGGGGCGGCGGTGGTGACGCTGGGCGGGCTCCGCGCCGCCTACTGGCTGGCCATCGCCACGTCACTGGCTGCAGCGATCATCAGCGCGTGGCTGCCCGACGTCGAGCGCGAGGCGCCACCCGGGGCGGCGCCCGTCCACATGGCCGCGATCCTGCGCGCGCACGCGATGACGTTCCTGACGCTGGGCGTGGGCGCCGCCGCACTCACGCTGGTGCGTGCGTCCCGGGACGCCCTGCTGCCGCTGTGGGCGACCTCCATCGGCCTGGACGCCGCCCAGACCAGCCTGGTCTTCGCGGCCAGTTCGTTGGTGGACCTGACCTTGTTCTACCTGGGCGGCTCGATGATGGACCGGCTCGGACGCCGGGCTGTCGCCGTCCCCGCCATGCTCATCATGGGGACGTGCTTCGGTCTCCTGCCGCTGGCGGCCACCGGCATCGGCCTGGGCGCGGTCGCCCTGGGGCTGGGGTTGGGCAACGGCATCAGCGCAGGCGTGGTGATGACGCTCGGCTCGGACGCCTCCCCCGCCGTCGGCCGAACCCAGTTCCTGGCCGGATGGCGCCTCACCACGGGCATCGGGGGCGCCCTGGGTCCGGTGATGATCAGCGCCCTGGCTGCGGTGGCGTCCCTGTCGGCGGCCGCCCTCGCCGTGGCCGCCATCGGTTGGCTGGGCGCAGCCTGGTTGTGGCACTGGGCGAGCCCGCCGGGCGACTCCCCTGCCTCCCGGGACGCTTCGGCCAG
>NZ_DAIOIA010000056.1:0-18525 GCF_036744435.1 Propioniciclava sp.
CGAGCGGGTGCCGCGGCAGGTGCGGACGCAGCCGCCGGGGCGGCCGTGCTCGCGACGGGCGGGGGGTCGGCCACGACGGCGGTGCCGTGCGTGGCTGCGGTGCGGCGCGCCTGGATGGCCGGCGTGATCGGGGCCTCCCAGGCGAGGTCGCGGTGGTCCTCGAGGCGGACGTCGACCAGACGTCCATCGAGCTGGACGCGGAAGGTGTCGGCCCCCAGCGCCTCGACGTCGACCACCTTGGCGGTGTCGTTGACGGTGATGGTGTAGCGGCGCATGGCCTTACCTCCGGGTGAAGGGGTTGTTCTGGATCGCGCGCCCGACCGACAGCCACCGGCTCGCGAAGAGCTGGCTGCCAGGGGCATGCGCGCGGGTTTCGGGCGCCGCCTTGCGGCGCCGGGTCTCGGCGTGGGTGATCACGGCGACGGTGATCGCGGCGACCTGGTCCTCGTCGAGTCCGTCGGCCACGATGTGCACGGTGGGCGCCGGGGACGCGACCTCGGCCACGGCGACGGGGTCAGGGGCGGCCTCGATCTCAGGCTCCTCGACTGCCCCGCCTGGCTGGCGATCCAGGCGTCCGATCAGCATGAGCACGCCCATCAGCAGGATCAGGAGCAGGAACACCACCCCCATGCCCACGACCATCATCATCAATCCCCATTGGAGATCTTCGAATGTCACGACTGTGCCCCTTATACCGGGAAGAGGCCGTGCTTCTTGGGGATGGACTGCGTCACCTTGGTGCGCAGCACCTCCAGGGCACGGATGAGGCGGGCACGGGTCTCGCGAGGCTCGATGACCTCGTCGATCTGGCCGACGTCGGCGGCCTGATAAGGATTGAAGAACTTCTCCTTGTAGTCGGCGATGAACCGCGCCTCCTCGGCGGCGGGATCCTCGGCCGCCTCGATGGCCTTGCGGTTGAGCAGCCGCGCGGCGCCCTCGGCCCCCATGACGGCGATCTGGGCGCTGGGCCATGCGAACGCGACGTCGTTGTTCATCTGCTTGGAGCTCATCGCGACGTAGGAGCCGCCCATGGCCTTGCGGGTCACCAGCGAGATCTGCGGAACGGTCGCTTGGCAGTAGGCGTAGATGATCTTGGCGCCGTGCCGGATGACCCCGTTGTACTCCTGCTCGACGCCGGGCAGGTAGCCGGGGCAGTCGACCAGGGTGATGAGCGGGATGTTGAACTGGTCGCACAGGGTGATGTGGCGGGCGATCTTGTCGCTGGCGTTGATGTCGAGGCACCCCGACATGACGAGCGGCTGGTTGGCGATGAAGCCGACGCTGTTGCCGTCGAGCCGCGCGAAGCCGACCACCGCGTTAGCCGCCCACTCCTTGTGGAGTTCGAAGACGGAGTCGTGGTCGAAGACCATGTTCAGCACATCGCGCATGTCGTAGGCGAGGCCATCGTCGTCGGGGACGATGCTGTTGAGCGCGTCGTCCATCCGGTCGGCCGGGTCGTAGGGCTCCAGCTGCGGCGGGTCCTCGGTGTTGTTCTGCGGCAGGTAGCTCAGCAGGGCCTTCGCCATCGAGAGCGCTTCCTGCTCCGTTTGGGCCATCACCTGCGCGACGCCGGAGGTGCCGTTGTGCACCAGCGCACCGCCCAGTTCTTCGGCCGAGACGTCCTCGCCGGTCACGGTCTTGATGATGTCGGGGCCGGTCAGGAACATGTTGGACGTGCCCTCGACCATGATCGTGACGTCGGTCAGCGCAGGGCTGTAGACGGCACCGCCCGCGCACGGGCCGAGGATCAGCGAGATCTGCGGGATGACGCCGGACGCCTTGACGTTGCGGACGAACACCTCGCCGTAGGCCGCCAGCGAACGGACGCCCTCCTGGACGCGCGCGCCGCCGGAGTCGTTGAGCCCGATCAGCGGAATGCCTGCCTGGATGGCCAGGTCCTGGATCCGGGAGATCTTGTTGGACTGCACCTCGGAGAAGGAGCCGCCGAGCACGGTGAAGTCCTGGGCGAACACGGCAACCCGGCGGCCCTGGATCTTTCCGAAACCGGTGATGATGCCGTCGCCGGGGAACCGGTGCTGGTCCATCCCGAAGTCGGTGTTGTGGTGGGTCGCCAGAGCGCCCAGCTCCTGGAAGGACGCCTCGTCGAGCAGCACGGAGAGCCGCTCACGGGCGGTGAGCTTCCCCTTCGCGTGTTGCGCTTCGATGCGTTTGGGGCCCCCGCCTTCCAGTGCCTTTCGTCTCTTTTCGCGCAGCGTTGCCAGATGGTCACTCATCGGTCAGCCTCGTCCGTTGTGTGGTGTGTGGTGGGTCCCGGTGATCCGGGTAACTACTACACAACGTAGCGTTGGGTGCCTGATGGCGCACTCAATGCAACAAAGGTGGCCAATGTTGTCGTGACAGGGACAAAGGCCTGGTTGGCGCCACTTACAACAGCCAGTTGGTGAGGATGCTGGCCAGCAGGATGCCGGAGGCTGTGAGGGCGCAGGCCAGTTCCACGGCCATGCCGATGCCGACGGACTTCAGGGCCACCCAACTGCTCGCGGTGGCCTCACGGGTGTCGCGGACGCGGACGTATTCGGCCAGCCACAGGCCAGCGATGAAGCCGATCGGCAGCCCGAGGAACGGGATGACGAACAGGCCGACCACTCCGCAGACGAGGCCGATCACGACAGACCGCTGCGGGATCTGGCGTTCCTTCAGCCGCTTCCCGGTCAGGACGTATTGGGACGCGAACCCGATCACCAGCAGCACGGCTCCCACGCCGAAGGCGACCCACCCCCAGGAGGAGGGGCCGAACCACGCCCACACCAGCAGGGCGGCCAGAACAGAGGCGGACCCGGGCAGCACCGGCACCACCACGCCGCAGACGCCGACGATGGCCAGGGCGATGCCCAGCAGGGCAAGCAGTGTGTCCGTCACGCGTCCAGGGTAGCCATCGGCTCACAGCGGCCCCACAGTGGCTGCACACCCGCGGTCCAGCCCAGGCGCGTCCACTCGAGGCATGACCGTTATCGACGCTCTCCCCGCTCCGCCCGGCGCCTTGTCCCGGCAGCGGCGTCATGATCGCACTCTTCTCCTGCAGCGCATCAGCCTGGCGGTACTGCTGCTGGCCACCGCCGTCCTCTACATCTGGGGGCTCAGCGCGTCCGGCTGGGCCAACTCGTTCTATTCCGCCGCCGCACAGGCGGGTGGCCAAGACTGGAAGGCCTGGTTCTTCGGCAGCCTCGACTCGGGCAACTCGATCACCGTCGACAAGCCCCCGGCGTCCCTGTGGGTGATGGGCCTGTCGGTGCGACTGTTCGGGTTGAGTTCCTGGTCGATCCTCGTCCCCCAGGCCATCATGGGCGTCCTGACCGCCTGGCTGGTGTTCGCCACGACCCGGCGGGCGCTGCGCACCTGGACTCCCGGCTCGGGACGTCCCCTGAGCAGCTGGTCGGTCCACAACCTGGCGCTGTTCGGAGCGGCCGCCTTCGCGCTGACTCCCGTCGCGGTCTTGATGTTTCGGTTCAACAATCCCGACGCCCTCTTGATGCTGCTGCTCACCGCGGCCACGTATTGCGTGGTGCGCGCCACCGAGACGGCGTCACGACGGTGGATGGTGTGGGCGGGGATCGCCATCGGCTTCGCCTTCCTCACCAAGACGCTGCAAGCCTTCCTCATCCTGCCGCCCCTGGCGCTGGCCTACCTGATCATGGCACCCGCGTCGTGGCGCAAGCGCGTCGTGGACCTCCTGGCCGCCGCTGCGGCGCTGGCGGTCTCGGCAGGCTGGTACATCGCGGTGTTCACCTTGACGCCGGCCTCGATGCGTCCCTACATGGGGGGGTCGCAGACCAACTCGTTCCTGGAGTTGGCCTTCGGCTACAACGGGCTGGGGCGCCTCACCGGTGACGAGGTGGGATCCGTCGGGGGCGGCAACGGGGGAACCTGGGGATCGATCGGCATCCTGCGGTTGTTCACGGGGGTGTCGGGAGGCATGGTCGCCTGGCTGATCCCCGCGGCGCTGGTGTTGGCCGTCGTGGGGGTGGTCCTTCTCGGTCGGCGGATGCAGGACGGCTCCGCACAGGTGAGGGGTGCCCTGATCGCCTCGGGGGGCTCGCTGCTGGTGACGGGGCTGGTGTTCAGCTTCATGGCCGGCATCTATCACGACTACTACACCGTCGCCTTGACGCCCTTCATCGGGATCACGCTGGCGCTGGGGGCGGGGGTCGCCTGGGCCCATCGGGAGCGGGCCTGGGTGCGCGGTGCGCTGGCGGTGGCTGCCGTGGCCACGGGGGCGTTGGCGGTGGCCTACACCAGCCAGGCCGGCGGCGTGTACGCGGTGGTCGGCTGGGTCAGTCTCGGGATGCTGGTGCTGGCCGCGCTGGGGTTCGTCTTCGGCCCGCGGCTGGCCGTCGGGTTCACGCGGGCCGCGGTGGCGCTCAGCATGATCGGCGCGCTGCTGTCGCCCGCCTCCTACGCGCTGCAGACGGCCGCGACCGCGCACACGGGATCGATTGTCACCGCGGGTCCCGTCACCAGCAGCATGGGAGGCCGGGGCGGCGGAGGCATGGCCGACGGCGGACAGCGCGGCCAGGGCAACGGCACCGGCGGGACGCCTCCGGGCGACACCGCGCCCGGAGGGACCGGGCAGGGGGCACCCCCCCAGGGTGGCACGACGCAGGGTGGCACCGCCCAGAACGGCCCCGGGAGCCAGGGCGGCGGCCCCGGCGGCACCTCCCAGGGGAGCACCCAGGGTGGGTCCACCACCGATGGCCGGACCGGCGGCGCCGGCATGGGCGGGCTCCTGACCGGGACCGACGTCAGTGACGAACTCAAGGCGGCGCTCACGTCCGCGTCGTCGGACTACACGTGGGTCGCGGCCACCATCGGCTCCCAGAACGCGGCCAGCTACCAGCTGGCGACCAACCTGCCCGTGATGGCGATCGGCGGTTTCAACGGCTCGGATCCCTCGCCGACGCTGGAGCAGTTCCAGGCCTATGTCGCACAGGGCAAGATCCACTACTTCATCGGCGGTGAGATGGGGGGCCGGCAAAACGGTGGCAGCGAGGCGGCGTCCGACATCGTCGCCTGGGTCGAGGCCAACTATGAGGCCACCACGATCGGCAGCACGACCGTCTACGACCTGAGTGGGACGTGAGCGCCATGACCGCGCTCGCACCGCTTCACCCCTCGGGTCGCCCGGGGTTGCCCAAGACCGCATCGGTGGAGATCGTCGTCCCGGTCTACAACGAGGAACGCGACCTGGTGTCGTCCGTGCGCCGGCTCGACACCGCCCTGGCCGACGCCTTCCCGTGGACCTACACCATCACGATCGCCGACAACGCCAGCACCGACGAGACCTGGGACCTGGCTCGGCGGGTGGCCGCCGAACTACCGCGGGTGCGTGCGGTCCACCTGGATCAGAAGGGACGGGGGCGGGCGCTGAAGCAGGTCTGGCTTGCCTCCGACGCCGACGTCGTCGCCTACATGGACGTGGACCTGTCCACGGACTTGGCGGCGTTGGCCCCGCTGGTGGCTCCCCTGATCAGCGGACACAGCGATGTCGCGATCGGTACCCGTCTCACCCGGGCTTCCCGGGTGAGACGAGGGGCGCTGCGGGAGTTCACCTCCCGGTCCTACAACCTGATCCTGCGCAGCACCCTCGGCGCCCGGTTCAGCGACGCCCAGTGCGGTTTCAAGGCCGTCCGCACGTCGGTGGCCCGCAAGTTGCTGCCGCTGGTCGAGGACACCAACTGGTTCTTCGACACCGAGTTGCTCATGCTCGCCCAGCGGTCGGGGCTGCGCATCGCCGAGGTGCCGGTCGACTGGGTCGACGATCCTGACTCGACCGTGGACATCGTCGCGACGGCGAGGGAGGACCTGCGGGGGGTGTGGCGGCTGACCCGGGGCTTCGCCTCAGGCCGGATCCCCGTGCGGGCGCTGCGTGCCGAGCTGGGACGTGATGCTCATGAGGAGCCTGGCGTCCCGGCGGGCCTGTTCGGTCAACTGGTGCGGTTCGGCGTGGTGGGGGTGGCCAGCACCCTGGCCTACTTCGTGCTGTATCTGCTGCTTCGAGGCCCGCTGGGCGCTCAGGCGGCCAACCTGATGACCCTGGTCGCCACCGCGATCGCCAACACCGCGGCCAACCGGGCGTTCACGTTCAAGGTGTCGGGGCGGGAGCGGCTGTGGCGTGACCATCTCGGCGGACTGGCCGCGTTCCTGGTCGCACTCGGGCTGACGAGCGGCTCGTTGTGGGCGTTGCACACCTGGGCTCCGGCGACGGGACGCTGGGTGGAGGTGGTCGTGTTGGTGGTCGCCAACGCGGCGGCGACCCTGCTGCGGTTCCTCACCCTGCGTGGGTTGATGGGTCGCCGAGCCCGGACCGGCACTGGGGAGGAAGCCGCCGCCGAGGTAGCGTCGAGTACCTCGGCGGCCGGACCACGGCCCTAGGCCGGGGGACGCGGCGTGGCCGCACCCTCGACGCCGTGCCGCACATCCGGAAAGGACGACCCCATGACCACCGAGGACCGAATCCACGACGCCATCACTGCGGCGGTCGGCGAGGAGCGACGCCTGCGCGACCAGCTCGCGGAAGGCCGGATCACCACCCAGGCCGAACACGAGCGCATCGCCGAGTTGGAGGTGCAACTGGACCGGCTGTGGGATCTGCTGCGCCGCCGTCAGGCGGATCGCGAGTTCCATCAGGACCCGGCGCAGGAGCGCCTGCGTCCCGCGACGGTGGTCGAGGACTACCTCGACTGAGGGCGTGCCGCGCCCAGGCTCTCCCCCAGCACCCAGGCCAGCGCCCACATGATGCCGACGGCCACTGCGGAATAGGTGACCGCGATGGTGGCGTCGATGCCGTTGGTCTGGGTCGGGGCGAGCCCGGCGTTGGTGATGAGGATCCCGAGCGCCAGCTCGAGCACCAGCAGCCCCGCAGCCAGCCCGGCGGGCAGCCGACCCACGCCGCGCCGCTGGGCCACGAGCACCACGAGGACGATCAGCACGATCGCGGTGACGGCCAGCGCGATCCGCAGCACCTGGAGCGCGGGGAAGCGGTCGATGTCATGAACCTCCCACAGCGGCCAACTCAGGCAGCGGGTGAAGGAGGCCACGCCGTCTGCGGTGGTTCCCGCCACGATGCTGCCCAGCAGGTGCATGACGATCAGGACGCCCAGCGCCCCCGCGGCCAGCCGCGACAGCAGGAGTGGCCGGGGTCGGGACGGGGCGAACCTGGCCGCCCCTGGGCGCAGCGCCGCGTCGGTGACCGCGATCAGCACCATCGCGATCAACGCGAAGGCGAGGTCGAGCAGGCTCAGCCCGAGCGGGAGGGTGAACAAGATGATCATCATGCCGAAGACCGCCGAGCCGATGGCGCACAGCAGCGCCACCCAGGGCAGGATGCGAACCCGGGGGTCAGCGTGGCGGCGTCCCATCCAGCCGGAGACCCCGAGCAGGACCAGGGCGGCGAAGCTGATGGCGCGGTGAACGAACTCGATGACCGGGTTCTCCAGCCAGCCCGCCTGGATGACCGGCCCCACCTGATTGGCGTAGCACACCGGCCAGGCCGGGCATGCGGAACTCGAGTCCGTCGCGCACACCATGCCCCCCAGAGCCACGGTGACGACGATGAAGATGTTGGCCCAGCGCGTGACGCGCCTGTGGCGGGTGGAGGGCACGGGAACCTCTCTGCCGGTGTGGTTTGTCCCCATCCAACCACCAACGAGCGCTTGTCAGGCGGCTATCGCGAATTCGTCGTCGGCCGGGCACCTGAGGAGTCGCGCACCGTGAGAGTGGGCTCGATCAGGACGCGGCCCACCGGGGTGTGCCCGCCCTCGATGTCGCGGATCAGCGTCTCGATCGCCAGGCCGCCCAGCCGCTCGTAGGGCTGCCGCACGGTGGTCAGTGGCGGATCGAGCGCCACGGCCACGTCCGCGTCGTCGAATCCCACCACCGCCACGTCCTCCGGCACGCGGCGCCCCCGCCGACGCAGGGACCGGAACACCCCCGGTACGGCGGAGTCCGTCTCGCACACCACCGCGTCCAACCGAACGCCGGATGCCACGAGCGCGTCGAAGGGCGGGTGCAGCGGGGCCCCCCGGTCGAGTGCGGCCTCGTCGCGGACGATCATGCGCACCTCAGGCGGGAGCCCGGCGGACGCCAGGGCTGATCGGTAGCCGGCGACCCTGAGTCGTTGATAATGGGCGTCCCCGGCGGACCCCACATACGCGATGTGACGTCGCCCTCGGTCGAGCAGGTGCTGCGTCGCCTGTTCCATCCCGGCCTGACTGTCGACCGCGAAGGTGGGCACCATGACGTCGTGGGAGAGGCTGTCGATGGCCACGACGGGCAGCCGAAGCGACTCGGCGGCCGCGACCATGCCCCGATCCCCCGCCGAGCCGAAGATGAGGACGCCTTCGGTCGGCACATCCACCAGCCGGGCGATGAGGTGTGCGGCATCGCCACCTTGCCCGGGACGGGCGAGGACCGGCTGAACGAAGGCCAGGTAGCCCTGCTCGCGCGCCGCGGCGTCGGCGGCGCGGACCGCTGGCTCCCACCAGCCCCACAGCCCTTCAGGAACGAGAATGCTCACCGCGTGGAAGTCGCGGCTGCGGAACGCCCGCGCGGCCACCGACGGCCGGTAGCCCAGTTCGTCGGCAACCTGCCGGACCGCGGCCCGGGTGGTGTCGCTGACGTCGCGATGCTTCCGCACCGCCAGGGCTCGGGAGGCGGTCGCGATGCCCACCCCCGCCGCGCGGGCGACATCCGCCAGGGTCACCTTGGCCATGGTTGCCCCCTTCTTGACCGACTCCGCACCCAGGCTTAGCGTAGTCACGAGCGACCGGAAACGTTACCGGTAGCGTTTTCGGACCGCCTTCCCCGCGAAGGCCAGAAGAGAGGGACTCCGCCATGGCCGTGCTCGGCGTACAGATGATGATGCTCAAGGACAAGGTCTCCACCCTCGGGATGTACCCGGTCCTGCAGCGCATCGCAGACCTCGGCATCACGGCCGTGGAGGTCTCGCAGATCCCCATGGACGAGGAGAACACGGCCGCCCTGCGACGCGGCATCGACCGCCTCGGCCTCGACGTGGGAGCGCTGTCGGTGATGCTCGAGCCCGGCTCGGCCACCCCGGGAGACAACCTTCGTGATCACTTCGACAAGATCGTGGCCGACTGCCACCGACTCGAGACCCGCTTCGTGCGCATCGGCATGGTGCCCATGGCCGCCATGGCCTCGAAGGAGGCCTGCATCGCATGGGCACGCGAATGCGAGGACGCCGCGCGGCGTCTGGCCGCCGAAGGCATCACGCTGTGCTACCACAACCACCACATCGACCTGTCCCGCTTCGACGGGGAGCGGATCTTCGATCTCGTCCGCCGGGTCGCGCCCTCCCTCCAGTTCGAGGTCGACCTCTTCTGGGTGCAACGCGGCGGCATGGCGCCGCTCGACATGCTCAAGGAGTACGCGGGCGTGTGCCAACTCATCCACGTCAAGGACTACCGCGTAGCGTCCGTGCCGCAGAAGGCCCTCGAGATGCTGGCACGCGGAGATGCCGCAGGAAGCTATGCAGCCTTCCTCGACACCATCCAGTTCGCCGAGGTCGGGTCCGGGAACATGAACTGGCCAGAGCTTCTGCCCGCGGCAAACGCGGCCGGCGCGGAGTACTTCTTCATCGAACAAGACGACACCTATGGTCGCGACCCGTTCGATTGCATCGCCGACTCCCGGGCCTACCTGGCCTCCCTCGGCTACTAGACCCGGGGTACCGCGCTCAGGCGAGCGAGATCAGATCGGAGTACTCCGGGCTCCACAGGTCCTCGTCGCCGTCGGGAAGGAGAAGGACCCGGTCGGGCTGGAGAGCGTCGACGGCGCCCTCGTCGTGGGTGACCAGGACGACGGCTCCCGCATAGGTGCGGATCGCGTCGAGGACCTCCGCCCGGGACGCCGGATCCAGGTTGTTGGTCGGCTCGTCCAACAGCAGCACGTTGGCCGCGCTCACCACCAGCATCGCCAGCGCCAGCCTGGTCTTCTCACCGCCGGAGAGCACCTTGGCCGGCTTGTCGACGTCGTCTCCCGTGAACAGGAACGAACCAAGGATCTTGCGAACCTGGGTGTCGTCCAGGTTCGGCGACGCCGAGACCATGTTGTCCAGCACCGAGCGGCCCACATCGATCGTCTCGTGCTCCTGGGCGTAATAGCCGAGCTTGAGGCCATGCCCGGGGAGGACCCTCCCCGTGTCGGGCTCCTCCAGCCCCGCGAGGATGCGCAGCAGCGTCGTCTTGCCGGCACCGTTGAGACCGAGCACGACCACGTTCGCGCCCCGATCGATGGCCAGATCGACGCCCGTGAAGACCTCCAGGCTGCCGTAGCTCTTCGACAACCCCTCGGCGGTCAGCGGCACCCGGCCACTCGGAGCGGGATCGGGGAACCGGATCTTCGCCACGCGGTCGGCGGCACGCTGCCCCTCGGTGGCGGACAGCAGGCGCTCGGCGCGCCGGGCCATGTTCTGGGCAGCGACCGCCTTGGTGGCCTTGGCCCCCAGCTTCTCGGCCTGCTCCAGCAGGCGCGCCGCCTTCTTCTCGGCGTTGGCGCGCTCGCGACGACGGCGCTTCTCGTCGGTCTCGCGCTGAACCAGGTACTTCTTCCAGTCGAGGTTGTACTGATCCATCTCGGCGCGATTGGCGTCCAGGTGGTAGACCTTCGTGACCACGGCGTCCAGCAGGCCGGTGTCATGGCTGATCACGAGGATGCCGCCCGGGTAGGAGGCCAAGAAGCCTCGCAGCCACGTGATCGAGTCGGCGTCCAGGTGGTTGGTGGGCTCGTCGAGCAGGAGGGTGTCGGCTCCCGAGAAGAGGATGCGCGCCAGTTCGACCCGGCGGCGCTGACCACCCGACAGCGTCCGCACGGCCTGGGCCAGCACCCGATCGGGAAGCCCGAGGTTCGCCGAGATCCGGGACGCCTCCGACTCGGCCGCGTATCCGCCCGCCGCGGCCAACTCGGCCTCCGCGCGGCTGTAGCGGCGCATGGCGTCGTCGCGGGCCTCGTCCTCGGAGGCGTCGGCGATGGCCTGCGAGGTCGTGGCCAGCCGCTGCAGAATGCCGTCGAGGCCGCGGGCGGACAGGATCCGGTCGCGAGCCGTCTGCTCCGGGTCGCCGGTCCGCGGGTCCTGGGGCAGATAGCCCAGCAGGCCGGAATTCGTCACCTGCCCGGAGGCGGGCGCGCCCTCCCCGGCCAGGATCTTCGTCAAGGTGGTCTTGCCGGCCCCGTTCCGTCCGACCAGCCCGATGCGGTCACCGGAGGCGATCTGGAAACTAGTGGGCTCCAGCAGGGTGCGGGCGCCGACGGCCACGGACACATCGCGCGCAACAATCACGGGGGACCACTCTACCCGTCCTCACCGGGAGGCTTGCGCACGAGCGCCTAGGCTGGTCGCTATGGCACAGCCCAGCGAGCCGACCGCCACGTCACGCCCCCCACGCGTCATCATTCCTGCGGTCACCACCATTTTGTTGACGTTGACGGGGGGCGTTCGTCGTCCTGTTCGGGATGCACGAGTACGCCGACATCCTCGGTCCGCTCGTGCTGACGCTCAACCTGTTCATCGCGGCCTACCCCATCCAGACGTTCCTGATGCGGCGAGGCGTCCCGCGCGTCCTCGCCCAGGTGGTCTTGGCCATCGTGGTGTTCGCGATCCTGCTCACGTTCTTCTACGCGCTGGTGTGGTCGATCACGTCGCTGGTCCAGGAGTTGCCGCAGTATCAGCGCCAGTTCTGGAACCTCTATCACCAGTGCGTCTCGCTCCTGGGACAGTTCGGGGTGTCCGAGCAACAGGTGCTCGATCAGGTGAAGACGATCAACCCCGCGAACTTCGCGGGCGTCCTGACCAGCGCGGTCGGCAGCGTGACGAACATCATCACCTTGCTCACCGTCATCATCGTGATGATCTTCATGATGGCGTTCGACACCGACGCCTTCGGCGAGCGCAACGAGTCGCTGCAGCGTTACCAGCCGCGCATCTGGCACTCGATCGCCGACTTCATCGCGGGCGTCCGCCGGTACTGGGTGGTGAGTTCGGTGTTCGGCCTGATCGTGGCGGTCATCGACGTGGTGGCGCTGGAACTGCTCAACGTCCCGCTCGCGCTGGTGTGGGGCATCCTCGCGTTCCTGACCAACTACATCCCCAACGTCGGCTTCGTGATCGGCCTGGTGCCTCCAGCGATCATGGCCCTGCTCGCCAACGATCCGCTCACTGCCTTGCTGGTGGTGATCATCTACTCGGTGGTCAACTTCGTGATCCAGTCGATCATCCAGCCCAAGTTCAACGGCGACGCGGTCGGCGTCACCGCCTTGGTGTCGTTCCTGTCGTTGCTGCTGTGGAGTTCGGTGATGGGCGCCCTGGGAGCGCTACTGGCCCTGCCCATGACGCTGCTGGCCAAGGCATTGCTGGTCGACCACGACCCGCAGATGCGCTGGCTCAACGCGTTCATTTCCAATGACCCCGCGATGGCCGACCCCCGCGTCCCCGCAGTCGAGGAGCACCCGGCTCGCACCGCGCGCCCCGACGAGCCCACCGTTCCCGCCGAGCCGACCGTTCCCACCGAGGAGGGGCCCGCCGAGAAGGGGCCCGCCGAGGAGGGGCCGGACGCCCCACCGACCGGTTCGCACTGATCGCAAGGCCCAAAGGGGCCCAAATCGGCCCGACACTGCTGGGCCCCCGAGCCCATTGAAGGCGCAACTATCGAGAGTTACCCTCCCGATATGCGGATCTCCGAACTCTCACGGCTGAGCGGAGTGAGCACCGCCTCCATCAAGTACTACGTGCGGGCGGGGCTCCTCCACGAGGGAGTCCGGGAGGGCTACAACCACACCGAGTACGCCGCCACCCACCTGGAACGCCTGCGGCTCATCCGGGTGCTGCTCGACGAGGGGGGCCTGACGGTCGTCAAGGCCCGCGCGGTGCTGGCGGCGATCGACACCCCCGACGCCACCCTCCTGGAGGTCATGGAGGTCGCCCAGCGGGCGCTACCCACCTCGCATCAGCCTGCGTCCGCCTGGGCGCTCGCGACGATCGAGGAGGCGTGCAGCGAGCACGACTGGATCGTGGAAGAGGGAAACGCGGGGCTCGCCATCGTCGCGCAGGTGCTTGACGCCTTGAACGAGCTGGGACGCCTCGACCTGTTGTCCCTGCTGCCGGCCTACGCCGACGCGGCCGACGCCGTCGCCCGCGCTGACGTCCAGGCCATCGCCCCTGTGAGGGATCGGGCCGCCACCGCCAGCATGGTGGTGATCGGGACGGTCCTAGGCGACCGCGCCCTCCAGGGACTGCGGCGGATCGCCCAGGGCAACTACGTCCGCCGCTCGGCCGAGCAGCCCTGACTCAGAGGTTGTAGCCGATGGCCCGCAACTGCTCGCGGCCGTCGTCGGTGATGTTGTCCAGCGTCCACGGCGGCAGCCACACCCAGTTGATCGTCACTGAGTTGACCAGCGGCCCCAGCGCCACCTGGGTGTCGTACTCCAGGCGGTCCGTCAGCGGGCAGGTCGGCGACGTGAGCGTCATGTCGATCGTGGCGTTGTTCTCCTCGTCGACGGCGATGCCGTACACCAGGCCCAGATCGACGACGTTGACCATCAGCTCGGGATCGACCACGTCACGCATGGCCTCTTCCAGATCCTCGAGGGCCGCGACATCCGCCGACAGCGGGCCGCTGGCGTCGGGGAAGGTGTCCTTCACCAGATCGGAGGGACGGGGAGAGTCGGTCATGCTTCCTCCTGCTGTTGCGTGGTGGTGGCCAGCGCCTGCGCGGCGGCGTCCTTCCAGGCCGACCAGCCCAACAGCGCGCACTTCACGCGCGCCGGGAACTGGGACACTCCGAGGAAGGCGATGCCGTCCTCCAGCACGTCCTCATCAGGGACGGCCTTGCCTTGGCTGTGCATCATCTCGTGGAACTCGTGCTCGATGGCGAGCGCCTCGTCGACGGTGCGCCCGATCACCAGATCCGTCATCACCGATGTCGCCGCCTGCGAGATCGAGCAGCCCTCGGCGTCGTAGCTGACGTCGGTGACCCGATCCCCGTCCAGGTGCACGCGCAGCGTGATCTCGTCGCCACAACTCGGGTTGACGTGACTGACCTCGGCCTCGTAGGGCTCCCGCAGACCCGCGTGATGCTTCTGCTTGTAGTGGTCCAGGATGATCTCCTGATACATCTGTTCGACGCTCATCAGTGCCTCCCGAAGAAGTCGCGGGTGTAATCCAAGGCGTCGACCAGCTGGTCGACCTCCTCGGGGGTTGAATACACCGAGAACGATGCCCGGGTGGACGCCTGGATCCCCAGCCGCTTGTGCAGCGGACGCGCGCAGTGATGCCCGCCACGGACGGCCACGCCCCGACTGTCCAGCATCTGCATGATGTCGTGCGGGTGGATCGCGAAACCGTCCGCGCTGGTGAGCGTGAACGAGATCGCCCCGCCCCGATCGACCGGTTCGGTCGGCCCCAGGACGCGCACGCCCGCCGCGTTCACGAGACGGTCCAGGGCATAACCCGTGATCGCTGACTCGTGCGCGGCCACCACGTCCATCCCGATCGCCGACAGGTAGTCCACGGCCGCGCCCAAGCCGACGGCCTGGGCAATCGGAGGGGTCCCCGCCTCGAAGCGGGCCGGGGGCGGCGCGTAGGTGGAGCGCTCCATGGTGACGACCTCGATCATCTCACCCCCGCCGAGGAACGGCGGCAGGGAGGCGAGCAGGTCGTAGCGACCCCACAGGACGCCGATCCCGGTGGGGCCGAGCATCTTGTGGCCGGTGAACGCGACCAGGTCCGCGCCGGTGGCGGGCAGGTCGACGCCGAACTGCGGCACCGCCTGCGAGGCATCCAGCACCGCGATGGCACCCACGGCATGGGCGCGGGAGACCAGCTCGGTCACCGGGTTGACCGTGCCCAGCACGTTGGAGACCCACGCCACCGACACGATCTTCGTCGCCTCGTTGATGAGCCCCTCCGCGTCGGCCTTCGCCACGTCCAGGCGGCCTTCCTCGGTGACATCGAACCAACGGAGAGTGGCGCCTGTGCGCTGGCACAGCAACTGCCAGGGAACGATGTTGGAGTGGTGTTCCAGCACCGAGACGACGATCTCGTCGCCGGGGCCGATGCGCAGGTGCTGGCCGAGAGTGTGCGCGGCAAGGTTCAGCGCCTCGGAGGCGTTCTTGGTGAAGATGATCTCTTCGGGACGCGTCGCCTGCACGAAGGTCGCCACCTTGTTGCGGCCGCCCTCGAAACCGGCGGTCGCCTCGGCACCGAGAGTGTGCATGGCGCGCGCCACGTTGCCGTTGTGCTCGGCGTAATGCTCCGCGATGGCATCGATGACCGCCCGCGGCTTCTGCGAGGTGTTCGCCGAATCGAGGTAGGCCAGGGGCTCGTCGCCGACCCGCCGGGCCAGGATCGGAAAGTCCGACCTGACCCGAGCGGGCAGCAGCGTCGCGTCGGCTCGATCAGGCATGCGTCCGTGCCGCGGCGATGTAGGAGTCGTAGCCGGTCTCCTCCAGCTTGTCGGCGAGTTCCGGGCCGCCTGCGGCGACGACGCGGCCATCGACGTACACGTGGACGAAATCGGGCTTGATGTAGTTCAGGATCCGCGTGTAGTGCGTGATCAGCAGCACGCCGCGGTCACCCTGGGCGGTGTAGCGGTTGACGCCGTCGGCGACGACGCGCAGCGCGTCGATGTCCAGGCCGGAGTCCGTCTCGTCGAGGATCGCGTACTTCGGGTTCAGCAACTGCAACTGCACGATCTCGGCGCGCTTCTTCTCACCACCGGAGAAGCCCTCGTTCAGGGAGCGGGAGGTGAAGCTCTCGTCCAGGCCGAGTTCCTGCATGGCGGCGTTGACTTCCTTGACCCAGGTGCGGACCTTCGGAGCCTCGCCGTCGATGGCCGTCTTGGCGGTGCGCAGGAAGTTAGCGGTGGAGACGCCGGGCACCTCGACCGGGTATTGCATCGCGAGGAAGAGACCGGCGCGGGCGCGCTCGTCGACGGTGAGGTCGTTGATCGAGGCGCCGTCCAGTTCCACGGTGCCCGCGGTGATGTGGTACTTCGGATGACCGGCGAGGCTGTAGGCCAGCGTCGACTTGCCGGAGCCGTTGGGGCCCATGATCGCGTGGACCTCGCCCGGGTTGATGGTGAGATCCACGCCCTTGAGGATCTCCTTGGGGCCGTCCTCGGTCTCGACGTCGACGTGCAGGCCGGAAATAACGAGCGACATGGTGGTTCAGGACTCCTGTGTAATCGGGTTGTCGAGGTCGACGTAGACGTCGTCTCCCTCGATCTTGACGGGGAAAACGGGGACGGACTGCGTGGCGGGCAGATCAAGCGCCTCACCCGTACGCAGATCGAAACGGCTGCCGTGGGCGACGCATTCGAGGGTGCAGTCCTCGACGTCTCCTAGGCTCAGCATCACGTCGCGGTGGCTGCAGCGATCCTGGATCGCGAACACCTCCCCTTCGGTGGAGACAAGGGCGATCAGCTCGCCGTCGACATCCACCGAGAACGGCAGGTCTTCCTCCAGTTCAGCAACCGGGCAGGCGACGGTCCAGCTCACTCGGCCTCCTGGACGTGCTTGGCGGTGCCGACGGTCTCGGCGAGCTCCCGCTCCACCTCGGCGATCAGCCGCTCTTCGAGATCGTCGATGCCGATGCGCCGGATGATCTCGACGAAGAAGCCCATCACCACGAGACGCTTCGCCTCGTCGGGGTCAATTCCCCGGCTGGTGAGGTAGAACAGCTGCTCGTCGTCGAACCGGCCTGTGGTCGAGGAGTGGCCGGCCCCGATGATCTCGCCGGTCTCGATCTCCAGGTTCGGCACGGAGTCGGCGCGCGCCCCCTCGGTGAGCACCAGGTTCTTGTTGGTCTCATACGTCTCGATGTTCTCGGCGATCTTCCGGATCAAGACGTCCCCGACCCACACCGTGTGGGCGTCTTGCCCTTGCAGCGCACCTCGATAGTCGACGTGGCTGTAGGTGTCGGGCGCGTTGTGGTCGACGAACATCCGGTGCTCGATGTGCTGGCCCGCGTCGGCGAAGTACACCCCGTACAGTTCCGCCCGCCCGCCGGGGCCCTCGTAGTAGACGTTGGTGTGCAGGCGGGTGACGTTGCCCCCGAAGCTGACGTTGACGTGTCGGTAGCTCGCATCGCGGCCCACGCGGGCGGTGTGCTCGCCGCCGTGCAGCGTGTCATCGGCCCAGTCCTGCAGCGAGACCACGGTGAGGCTGGCTCCCGGGCGGACGTCGATCTCGACGTTCTCCAGCACCTGCGCGGACCCGGTGTGCCGCAGCACCACCGTCGCCTTGGAGTGCGGCTCGGCGACCAGGACGGTCACCAGGTTGGCCCGCCCTTGGGCGTCCTCCCCGTGGAGATCGATGAAGACCGGCTCGGTGAGCTCCAGGTCCGCCGGGATGCGGACGTAGCGGGCCGAGGCCACGTCGGAGTCGGCCAATGCGGCCAGGCGATCCCCCGGCACCAGGACGGTGCCGCGCGGGGACTGGCGGGCGGCCAGCTCCCCGACCTCGACGCCCTCGGGGGCATTGATGGCCACGGTGAGCACGCCGGTATCGGGCGCCGCCTCGAGCAGCGCCTTGATGCGGCGCAGCGGAGTGAATCGCCAGACCTCCTCCCGGCCGGTGGGCACCGGGTGGTCGGCCAGATCGAAGCTGGGCTTCGGATGCAGGTGTGATTCGACGGTCTCGATCGCCTGGGCGACGTTGGGAACTTCAGTCACGGTCACGGTGTTCGTATCCTCCCCGCGGGCGTCAGCCCACGGCTCCTTCCATCTGCAGTTCGATCAAGCGGTTCAGCTCGAGCGCGTACTCCATCGGCAGCTCGCGGGCGATGGGCTCGACGAAGCCGCGGACGATCATCGCCATCGCCTCGTCCTCACCCATGCCGCGCTGCATCAGGTAGAAGAGCTGGTCTTCGGACACCTTCGAGACGGTCGCCTCGTGGGCCATGGAGACGTCGTCCACCTGAACATCGACGTAGGGGTAGGTGTCCGACCGGCTCACCGTGTCCACCAGCAACGCGTCACACTTGACGCTGGACGCGCTGTGATGGGCCTGCGGCTGCACCTCGACCAGGCCCCGGTACGCGGCCCGGCCACCGGCACGCGCCACCGACTTGGAGATGATCGAGCTGGAGGTGTGCGGCGCGGCGTGCACCATCTTCGAGCCGGTGTCCTGGTGCTGCCCCTCGCCCGCGAAGGCGATGGAGAGAGTCTCCCCCTTGGCATGCTCGCCCAGCAGCCACACGGCCGGGTACTTCATCGTCACCTTGGAACCGATGTTCCCATCGATCCACTCCATCGTCGCCCCGGCCTCGCAGGTCGCCCGCTTGGTGACGAGGTTGAACACGTTGTTGGACCAGTTCTGGATCGTCGTGTACCGGACGCGGGCGCCCTTCTTGACGATGATCTCGACGACGGCCGAGTGCAGCGAGTCCGACTTGTAGATCGGGGCGGTGCAGCCCTCGACGTAGTGGACGTAGGAGTCCTCGTCGGCGATGATCAGCGTCCGCTCGAACTGGCCCATGTTCTCGGTGTTGAT